>DATAPK010000258.1:0-16232 GCA_036265245.1 Tepidisphaeraceae bacterium
CTCGGCCCGTTTAGCGTCGAGGCGCAGCCGAAACTCACCTTCGCCAACCACGACCATCTCTCCGCCACCATCCTCTCTAAGAATCCCGATAACACTTACGACCTCCGCGTTGACCCCCAAATTCCCGCGTTGGAATTGCTCGATCAAATCGGCCGTATGCCACTCCCTCCCTACATCAAGCGGCAGAAAGATCGCGACGAGCGTGATCCTGAAGACCGCGATCGTTATCAGACCGTCTACGCCGCCAACGCGGGATCGATCGCCGCGCCCACCGCGGGGCTGCACTTCACGGATAAACTGCTTCGGCAACTCGATGAGCGCCAAGTCCAGCGCGTCCACGTCACGCTTCACGTTGGCCTGGGCACTTTCAAACCGGTGACCGCTGATTTATTGGCCGAGCACGAGATGCACGAGGAGAATTATTCCATCGACGCCCGGGCGGCGGATTTGCTGAACCACGCCAAGCGAGAAGGGCGTCGCATCATCGCCGTCGGCACGACGGCCACGCGGGTGCTGGAAAGTCAGCCCGCGGATCAAAAGTTTGAAGCGAAATTCGGCTCGACGCGCATTTTCATCTATCCGCCCTATCAATGGCGTCATGTCGAGGCGATGGTCACCAATTTTCATCTTCCCCGCAGCACGCTGATCGCTCTTGTGGCCGCGAAGGTTGGGTTGGAAGAGCAGCGGCGCATCTATCGCGAGGCGATTCAGCATCGATATCGCTTCTTCAGCTACGGCGACGCGAGTTTTCTTGAATAGGGCATTGCTGCAGGCGGCGAACTCACAACAACTCATCCAACTCTTCCACCAGCTTCCCAAACATCTTCATCGCCGCATCCACCGGCCCCGGCTTTTCCATATCCACGCCGGCCCCGCGCAATAAATCCAGCGGAAACTTCGAGCAGCCGCCTTGCAGGAAATGCAAATAGGCGTTGAGTTCCTTTTCGCCGCCATTGAGCACCCGCTGGCTTAGCGCGATCGCCGCGCTCAGGCCCGTTGCATATTTGTAAACATAAAACGCGCGATAAAAATGCGGAATCCGCAGACACTCCAACTCCAGCACCGGATCGATCGCGAACTTCGGCCCGAAATATTGATCCAGCAGCTTGCGATAAATCCCCCGGAGCGCCTGCACGGTCAGCGGCTCGCCACCTTCAACGGTTGCGTGAATGATCTTCTCAAACTCGGCAAACATCGTCTGCCGGATGATCGTGCCGCGAATATCGTCGATCAGATTGTTGACCAGGAACGCCCGTTCTTTTTTCGTCTCCGCCCGATCCATCATGTGTCGCATCAAAAGCTGCTCGTTAAACGTGCTCGCCACCTCGGCGACGAAAATCGTGTAGTTGTAATACTGATAAGGCTGGTGCTTCGCCGAGTAATGGCTGTGCATTGAATGCCCCGCCTCGTGTGCCAGCGTGAAAACGTGATCCAGCACATCCGGCTGATAGTTCATCAAAATATAAGGCTGCCCCTCATAACCCCCGCTTGAAAACGCCCCGGACTGCTTTCCCTGATTCGGATATCGATCGCACCATCGGCCTGTCGTCATCCCGCGATGCAACTCGCCGCAATATTCATCCCCCAGCGGCGCCAGCGCCTCGACCACCACCTTCACCGCTTCATCCCAGGTGTGCCGCTTTTCTAAATCCGACAAAATCGGCACGTAGGTGTCGTAATGATGAATGTCCTTCAGCTTCATCTTCTTCCGCCGAAGTTCGTAATAGCGATGCAACGCCGGCAGATTTTTGTGAACGGATTTGATCAAGTTGTCATACACACTCATCGGCACGTGATCGGGAAACAACGCCGCATCAATCGCGCTCTTGTAGCCGCGGGCCTTGGCGTAATAGACATCGCGCTGCACCGAAGCATCCAGCGATGCCGCCATTGTGTTTTTGTGCTTGTCATACTCCGCGTAATACGCATGGAACGCCTCTTCGCGCACCGTCCGCTTGGGCGAATTCAAAAACGCCGAGAACGATGAATGCCCCAGCTCAACCGTCTCTCCTTTTTCATTGCGGATCATTCCCCATTTCAAATCCGCGTCGTTAAGCTGACGGAAAATCTGATTCGACGCCTCGCTCATCTGCCCCTGCATCGCCAGCAACTGCTCCTCTTTATGCCCCAATGTGTGAGGCCTGAACCTCAGCAATCGCTCCATGGCCAGCTTCCACTCCGCCATCTCGCCGGCTTTGAGAAACCGGCTCATCTTCTCTTTCGGGATGGCCATGATCTCCGGCCGAATCCAACTCGCCGCTTCCGCCGCCTGCGTCGCCGCGTGCTGAAATCTCCCCTTCATGCGCTGGTAATCGCTGTTCCCCTGGTCTTCGGTGGTCTTCAAAAACGCATAATTCCCCAGCCGCTCGCCCAGCCGATCGAAATCACGATCAAAGTTCAGGCAACTCGCCAGCATCTTGGCGCTGCCGCCTAGCTTCCCCTTGAACTTGGCGTAGCCGGCGATCTTTTTGCTCCATTGGTCGAAGGTTTTATTCCACGCCTGATCGCTCGGATACAGGCTCGCCAGATCCCAGCAATCCGAAGGCTTCACTTTGCTACGCGGCGGTAAGGTTTTGATTTTACTCATGGGGCGATCATGTTGGCGTGAGAGGATGCAAGAGGCAAGGGCAGGCTGTTATAGACCGCAAATCCCTCACCGATGGCTGGAAAACCACTTTGTAAACATACTCTTGCTGTGGGGTCTCTATTCCGTTGCTCGCCAGAATCAATTATTAGAGGAGGAACGATGAATCGCGTTTCGATGCTTGTGGAATCCCTGGAAAATCGGCGGTTTTTGAGCGCTTCGCCAACGATCGACCCAGCCACCGGCGATGACGGCTCGCCCGTCGCCGTCCCCATTGCCATCATCAACCCCGGCGGCCCGATCGACGGCACGTCCCAGGGCGTCACCCTTTACCAATACGCCCACCAGCATTTCACGAAAAAGGTCGGCGACTTCCAGTTGAAGGTCAGCGATCTCGCCCTCAACGCCGTTATCAACTGGGGCGACGGCACGCACTCCGCCGGCGATATCGAAGGCTCCTATGCCACCGGCCATCGTTATGTCGAAGGCTCGCACACTTACAACCGCGCCGGCGTCTTTAACGTCGATATTAAAATCTTCGCCAGCCCGCTCGGCTCACCGATCCATCCGACTTCGCCCATCATCGAATTCCACAGCACGATCAACGCCCGCACGTTGAAGCCCACCAACGGCGGCGTCAGCCTCACCGAAACCGCCGGCCAATCCTTCACCGCGAGCCTCGGCCAGTTCCAATTCAAAACCGTCGATCAGATTTTAAATGCGGTTATCGACTGGGGCGATGGCACCCACTCCGCCGGCAAGCTCGTCGGCTCCCTCGCCACCGGCAAGTGGACAGTCCAGGGCACCCACACCTACAAACAAACCGGCCTGTACAAAGTCGATGTACAAATCTTCTCGCACCTGGCCGGCAACCCCGCACCCACGTTCGTATTACCCGTCACCAAGTTCACGAGCGTGATTGACGTAAAGGGCAAAGCCTAAGCACATTCCAAAACATCCTTTGCTGAGAGGGCAGGGCGCGGTCATTTCAATGGCCGCGCCCTTTCTCCTTTATCAATGTAATCCAACATTTTACTTTTGTTTGCTGCATGCCGGCGGGTATGATCGCGCGGAGATCAGTTCATTTAACGAAAGGGGCGAGCTATGGACCCAATTACGCTTGCGACCGCCACTGCCGCCATCACCTCGCTCGGCACGGAAGTGATGAAAGGCGCTGCTTCAAAGGTGGGGGAAGATGTCTGGCTCAGGATCAAAGGTCTGTTCGGCTGGAAGAGCGATCCGGCCCCCGCCGAATTGCCAAAGGCCGCCGCCACCACGATGCACGGCAACGATGAATTGCTGAAGCAAGTGATCGCGATCCTCTCCCAGCACAACGCCGGGCAGGCGTCGTCGTTCATCGGCACGATCAATGCGCAGAAAGTGGTTGCGGTGCAGGGATCGGTCAATACGATCAACATGGGGGACTGACATGCCCGGTGATCCACCGTTCATCAACAAGCTCGAAGCTGCCAAGGCCGTTGCCGCGCAGAATGTCGAGCATCTCTATATGGCGGGGGCAGCGCCGGCTCTTCCTGTCATGCGTCAAAAACCGCCGCGTACACTGCCAGCGCGCAGTGATAAATTCGTTGGCCGAACCACTGAGATCGCCGAAATCCACGCACGCCTGAACGGCAGTTTGATCGTCGGCGTCACCCAGCAGGCCGCCGCGCATGGCGACGGCGGCGTCGGCAAAACCTCCATCGCCATCGAATACGCCTGGCAACATCTCTCTGATTATCCCGGCGGCCTCTTCTTCATCTCCGCCGAAGTCCCTTCCCTCATGCAGGCCATCGCGGAACTCGCGCCGCATCTGGGCATCCCTGATCGCGAGCGCCCCGAAGAAACCGCTCGGGCCGTCAAAGATCATCTCGAAGCCGGCGAGCCGTCGCTCCTGATCCTGGACAACGTTCACAACCGCGATCACCTCGCCGCGGCCGGTGCCCTTCATTGCCTCCCCTGCGGCGGCTGTCGCCGGCTCATCACCACGCGTTCGCACGATCTGCTCGACGCCAGTCACATGATGCCCGTCGAGCGCCTTCCGCGCGACATCGGTATTGCTCTGCTGGGCAAATATCGTCCCGATGCAGCGCTGCCGGAAAATCGTCAAGTCGTCGGCGACATCGTCGATTGGTTCGACGGCTGGGCCGTCGGCCTCACGGTTGTCGGTGTTTACATGGCGTTGCCGAAGCATCGATCCATTCAATGGTCAGCTTATGCAACAAGTCTGAGTGAAAAGGGGCTTGGCGTGGTGCGCGCTACCGAACAGCACGCCGGCGCAATCCCCGACTACAACCGCCGGATCGATTCTGTTTTCGATGATCTGCTGGCCTCTCTTCAACCCGAGGAACGTCGGGCCCTGGAATACGCCGCTCTTCTGCCCGGCGACGTGGTAGTCAAACCGTGGCTCCTTTCCCTACTCGAGGGTGACGGCATCGCGCTGCCCGCTGCCCCCGGTGCTGAGGCCAATCCCGCCGGCCCGGTCGTTGAAAACCTCCTCGCCCGCGGCCTGCTCAGACCCGCCGGCGAAAGATCAGACAACATCTTCACTCTCCACCGCGTCCTGCGCCACCGCCTCAGGGAGATGCTCGATGGGCAGCCTGACAAGAAACAGATTTTACTGAATCAGATCGTCGCATTAGCTGAATTGCGCGGGAAAGCCTCCCATCAAGGGATTACGGATAAATCCATTCGCTGGGAACTAGCGCCCCTCTTAGCGCTTTCCTCGGAACTTATATTGCATGGCCGGCAAATCGACGCCATCAATCTTGCGAATTGGGTTATCTTGCCATTACGTGACCTCGCGCGATACGCAGAAGGCAAAGCTTCTTTGGAGCGCTTTGCAGAGGATGCCAGCAATGAGAAGCTTGGAGTTGACTCTGCCATACTGCTCTCAAATCTGGCATTGATCCTGAAAGACCTCGGCGATCTTCCCGAAGCGCTTTGGCGGATGGAACGAGCCATTGAAATCTGGGAAAAGCACTTCGAGGCGGATCATCCAACCTTGGCCACATACTACTCGAACCTGGCGCTGATTCTGCAAGCCCTCGGCGATCTTCCCGAAGCGCATTGGCGGATGGAACGAGCCATTGAAATCTGGGAAAAGCACTTCGAGGCGGACCATCCAACCTTGGCCACAAGCTACTCAAACCTGGCGTCGATTCTGAAAGAGCTCGGCGACCTTCCCGAAGCGCGTCGGCGTATGGAGCGAGCGATTGAAATCGGTGAAAAGCACTTCGATGCGGATCATCCGACGCTGGCCATGAGCTACTCAAACCTGGCGATGATTCTGAGAGGCCTCGGCGACCTTCCCGAAGCGCGTCGGCGGATGGAACGAGCCATTGAAATCTGGGAAAAGCACTTCGAGGCGGATCATCCAACCTTGGCCACATGCTACTCGAACCTGGCGCTGATTCTGCAAGCCCTCGGCGATCTTCCCGAAGCGCATTGGCGCATGGAACGAGTGATTGAAATCTGGGAAAAGCACTTCGATGCGGATCATCCGACGCTGGCAACGAGTTATTGGAATCTAGCCAGCATTGAAATTGCCCAAAACAACCGCCCCCGCGCCTGTGACCTGTTTCGCAAAGCTCACGCCATCTGGCTCAAGCATTTTTCCGAAAACGATTCACGTACGCAGATGGCAGCACGAGCGATTGCCCAGCATTGCGGTGGGGCGAAACCGAGCGGATGAACGAATCGGACTGGTGGGCAAACCCTGACAATAGCGTCCAAAGTGAATGCGAGTGGCCGGGCATGCAAGCCGAGCACCTCGACATCGAATCTGAAACATCCGGGGCGCAACCCGAACCAGCCGTTGTGAACCCCACCCCGGCCGTCATTCACGCCGCAACAGGCGTTGTTCATCCCGCGACACCTGGGGAACACGACGAGTTGCCGGGGTGAACGCCAGCGCTGCCGTATTGCATCACCGCGCAGCCGTTGTTCATGCCGGCAGTCTCGTCGCGTTTGCCGACTACGCCGCCGCCCATGCCCGCTTCTTTGGCTTTCATCCGTATTTATCGCACGATCATCACTCCAAAAATCCAGAATATCCGGGCCGCCTTGTCTCATCGCCGCGTTGCCCTTAGATTCCAGCCTTGTCCTGGGCTTTGCCTCGGGGCGCTTCCAACAGGAGTTCACTTTCATGACCGCGCCTTTCTTATCTATCCGCGAGATTTTGTGATTAGCCACTACATCAAGGCTGGAAACCTAAAGCCTGCAGCCTAGGGCGATCCAAAGGTAATACACACCGGCCATAGAAATCCCGGCAGATCCGATTCGTTGAAATGCCATCGACAGGTGTGTCCGTGCGACGACATCGGATTTCACTTGGCGCGCCGTCTTCAGGAGTGTGAACAGCGGTAAGACCACCATTTGATGTCCTGTCTCCACGCCGATACTGAACGCGAGAATGGCCAGAAGCATTGTGGCGTTGGGCATCTGGCGCATCGCGTCGAGCAATCCGCCCGCGAATCCAAGTCCATGGAATAGGCCGAAGAGGAAGGCGGCAAAGAGTCGCGTCCAGCCCCTTGCACGTCTTGGCCAGAAAACATTTTGAATTGCAACAAAGACAATACTGGCGGCGATCATCGGCTCGACCACGCGCTCAGAAAGATGAATCATGTTCAGGGCGGCGAGTGTAAGCGTGATCGAGTGAGCCAGCGTGAAGGCGAAAACGACCTTCACAACATCCCAAAGTGTGGTCGCTGCGAGCACCAGGGCGCTGACAAATAGCAGGTGGTCGTAACCGGTGAGGATGTGATGAATGCCCTGGTAAACGTAAGCTTTGAACAACGATCGGCTGCCGGTCTTGTCTAGCCAATCGCTGACGCCTGACCTACCATCGGCCACCAGCGAATTCGAAATGACACCCGTCTGCGTGTAGTCGAGTTGGTAGAACGATTGATCGTAGTTCCGATCCTGATTCGTGATGTGGATGTCAGGATCGCTTGGCGAAAGGCAGTTCACGAGATAAACGGAAATCCGGCTCTGGTGGTGGTTTTCGAGAATCAGCCTCCGGTTTGTTCCGCCGGCGGGAACATCAGCTTTGAAGTCGAGAAGAATGTCGCCCAGCCCTTGCTTCATCTGATCGACCGGAGGAAACGTTGAAGACAGGAGTTGAAGTTGCGATGGGTGCCCCTCAATGGTGAGCGAAAGGTCGCGGCGGACTTGCTCAGCGTAAGCCGCCTGCTCCGAATCGGAAATGGTCTCGTTCGCGTCGGTATCGATGGCTGCAATCACCTTTTCAAAGACCGCAACGCCGGGCGTCAGACGCATCTGCACGGCAACATGATCTTTTTCAATGGAAACGATCGTCGCCTGCAGGTATTCGTCCAGCCTGTGCGCGAACACCGGCTTTGGCAAAACCAGAATGGCGAAGATGACGGCAACGATGCCCGCTTTCATTTCTTGATCACGCCTCGGCCGTAGTCGTTGGTGGGATCGCGATACATTGTGTGGACGTGCATTGTGAGATCGCCGCCGATGGGCTGCGGAGCAAATTCAATGACAAGCTTTGGTCCCTGGATTCGGTAGTAAGCCGTGCCGTTCTTTCCTTCCTCGTGTGTGGTAGGGCCGCTCCAGGCGAACCACGTGTCATCCAGTCCGGCCTTGATTTCTGCGATGCGTTCGGCGGCGTAACTATCATTCACAATGCCGGACCACTCCGTGATTAAATCGAGAAGCATCGCACGCTGCTTCTCGTTCATCGCCGACACCTTCAGGCCCTCGGGTTGAATCTTTTCACCGTCGTGTCCGGGACCGAGCACAAGGTCGGCCAACCTGTAGTTGAGAATTGCCTGCTTCCGCTGCGTCTCGTCCAGTGTGTCCAGTAACGCGAAGGCTTTATCGTTTTCAGGGCCAAGCGGTCGGATTGTCTTGCCATTGGTGGTGTAGAGAGCAGGTTGAGCGCCCGTCAGAGTTGGCGTCAGAATGCCATGCTCGCCAACAATCGTGATGTTGAGAGCGAGGTGATGGCCGCCAAACTGCAGCATCCATGGATCCTTCTCCGACGGAGTTCCGAGGATTGAGATATAATAGAGATCCTTTCCAAACATCGAGTCACCCTGACCGAATCCAGGCCCGCCACCGCGCCGATCCGGCGGTCCGCCATCGCGAGGTCCACCACCGCGCCGACCACCTCCCGGTCCATTGTCCGGCTGACTCTTAAGAACCTCATCGCCCTCCATGATCTGCTGAACTTTCTCAAACCCTCGTTGGCTGAGTGCTGACGCAACCAGCGCCATCGCGGCCGAGCGCTGGGCATCGCTCATGTCTTTCAGGCTGATGCCCCCACGGGGAACGAAACCGGTCGGAAAGTTCGACCATCGCGCCCGCTGTTTGTCATCGTCAAATTTGTATAAGACCGCAGGCCGTTGTTTTTCGCTGAGGGTGGACAGAAACGAATTTGCAGCACTGACCACTCGGGATGTAGCCGACTCGGGAAGACTGTCCGCATTAGATGCGAGGGACGTGATGCAGGATACCCCAATCGCGAAAGCGGTAAAAAATAGTCGGACTAGAAGAAAACTCCGTATTCTTTCAGGAACAGTTTGCAAATTCATTTTGCCTTACCTCTATTTGCGACTAATTTGTCGTTGCGATAATTTCCTGAGACGAAGCTCAGGCATGGCTAGCCCTCACTGGCCGCCGCTCATTTTCACTGATAAGTGCTCGAACAGGAACAATCGGTTTACTCTAATTTCGTAAGGAGCCTTTAATATCGATCTCCCCTGATTGGGTACTGCCTCGCCGTGGAAGCCGATGAAACGCAGGACTTCCACCCTCGCCGCTTGTCCTCTCGTTCCCTTCCCCTTAGATTCCCACCTCTCAACAGGAGTTCACTTTCATGCCAAAACAATGGCGCAGCGCAGTCGTGGGTGTCGGAACCGTCGGGTCGTGGCATTGCCGCATCCTGGCCAAGATGGAAAACAACACGCTCGTCGCCACCTGCGACAAAGATTCAGAAAAAGCAAAACAGACGCTCACCAAGATCGGGATGGAATCTCTGCCGATCTATTCCGACGTCAAAGAGATGCTCACCAAGGAGCAGATCGACGTCGTTCACGTCTGCACCCCCAGCGGCGACCACATGACGCCCGCCATCGCCGCCATGGAGATGGGCAAGAACGTCATCTGCGAAAAGCCGGTGGAGATTCAGCTCGATCGCATCGATAAGATGATCGCCGCGGCGAAGAAGAACAATGTGAAGCTCGCGGGCATTTTCCAAAACCGCTGGAATCTCGCCAACGCCGCCCTCAAGCACGCCGCCGACGAGAACCGCTATGGCCGCGTCTCCTTCGCCGGCTGTTACACGCCCTGGTTTCGCACCGACGAATATTATCGCGAAGGCGGCTGGCGCGGCACGTGGAAGCTGGACGGCGGGGGAGCGATCATGAACCAGTCCGTCCACGCCGTCGATCTCCTCCAGTGGATCGCCGGGCCGATCAAGTCGGTCAGCGCCTACGCTGGCGCGAGAATCCACAAAGAAATCGAAGTCGAAGACACCCTCGCCTGCTCGCTGCAATTCGAGAGCGGTGCGTTTGGTGTGATCGTGGGAACCACCGCGATGTATCCCGGCTCTTCGGTTCGCATCGAAATCGGCGGCGAGAACGGAACCGCCATCACCGAATACGGACAGGGCCTGCGCACCTACAAATTCCGCGAGCCCAAGCCGGATGATGAAGCCACGATCAAATCCTGCGCCCCCAGCGCCGGCCCGAGCGGTGGGGCGTCCAGCAATGTCGATGTCGCCCTCGACCTGCACTTCCGAAACATCACCCACATCCTCGAATCCTGGGAGCGTGGCGAAGATGCATCCACGGATGGCGTCGAAGCAAGAAAAGCGGTCGCCATCATCGTCGCCATGTACGAATCCGCCAAAAACGGCGGCCAGGCTGTCGCGGTGAAATGACAACTCGCCCCCGCCCCGCGCCAATGTCGCACCCAAACCTCGTTTAACGGCGGCACTTGTGCCGCGCGTTCTCCTGGCGCAATACTTGCGTAATCAATCTCCAACTACAAAAGGAGATCCCCATGGGCAAAGAAGACATCGCCGCCGGCAAAGTGAAACAGATCAAAGGCAAAGCTAACGACATCGCCGGCGCCATCAAGGGCGACACCGCTCAGCAAATCAAAGGAAAAGTCCAAAAAGCCGTCGGCAAAGTCCAGGAAAAGATGGGCAAAGCCAGTTCCAAAGAATGAATTCTTTAAAGGTATTTAAGGATGCGAAGTGACCTGTCGCACCCATGTCTCGAATTTCATTCGCATCGGATCATCTGGCTTGCTAAAAGCATCCAATTCGCTGCGCACATAATCCAGATCAAGTTTGCCCGCATAGGCGGCAAGCAGATCTTGGATATCCGATTCATCCTGCGAGCGCATCGCGATGAGCTTCATTACGATCAATCCTTCAGCGGAACTGATTTGCACGGTGTGGCCGAGAATCTGGGCGTCAATCGCACGGTCCAGCACATGGGCATAAGCGGGAAGCACGGGCTGCATCAGATCAACAATCACATCACCGAAGCGAATAGTGGTTAAATGATCGTCTCGAAATTCTCGAATACTTTTCAGAAAGTCGATCGCGAACCCTCGATCGCGTAACGCTTCAAACAGGCCGGGAAGTGCAATTTGGGGAACTGTCAATAAGGCGTCTATGTCATCCGTTGTACGCACGCGAGTGTGTTGAATCGTGGCAATTCCACCGATAATCGCGTACCGAATGCCTCGCTGTTGAAACGTCGTCACCAGCGCTTCAAACGCTTGTCGTAAGGCCGGTCCGCTGGGTGGTAAGGAATTGTCTGCATCGCTCACGCCATTGCTCCCGATCATGTTGTCTGGCCGCTAATGCGCGCTGGCGCCGCTCGCGCGCTTCGTCATCGCGCGGCGCCATGTCACGCACAACATCCAGCAAATCGCACAAAGCCTCAAATCGCTGGCTCGGCGTTCGGGACCGATTCAAAGCGATTTGTTGCAGGATGCTCTGGGCAAATAAAAGATTGCTTGCGACCATTGCAGATGATCGTAACCTCGTTGCCGATGTCATTCCACTTAACAATGATTCAAGTCGTCACACGCGTCCATAAATATAATCGCTCAGGAAATTGATGTGCGCTTCCTGATGCGTTGCGTGGAATGCATTGACATCCCCGATACTGATCATGCCCATGATCCGCCCCGCATCGTCGCAAACCGGAACGTGCCGCACGCGCTTTTGTTGCATCAGTGCGCTGATCTCATCCAGATCTTCCTGAGGCTGGCAGCAGACGACCTCGCGGGTCATCACTTCGCCAACGGTGCAGGTTGAAGGATCGCGCTGCTCGGCCACCACGCGGCGTAGCACATCGCGTTCGGTAAAAATCCCCGTCACCTGAGCCTCGGTCATCACCAGCAATGCCCCCAGCTTGTGCTGGTTCATCTTCTGCGTCGCTTCAAGAACCGTGGCGCTTGGATCAATGGAATGAACCGTGGCCCCCTTAACGGCGAGAACGTCTGAAACGGTCGGCATGACGTCGCTCCTTTCAAGTTGTCTCTTTCCCCGGAACCTTTTACGCAAACAAAGAAATGCCCAGCGACCTACAACATAACAAACCATCGCAAGCGATTGCAATATTGTGAATTTATTATCGAAGTTCGATCCCGGACGATTGACGATTGAACCTTAAAAAGACTTACCGCACTTTCTGTTTAAGTTTAATCCTCAATCTTCAATTCCCCTCCCACCGTGCCTTTGTACGCAAAAGCGCCTACACTCTGCCTCATGTCTCGAATGCCAGTTATTGCAATAGTCGGCCGTCCCAACGTCGGCAAAAGTTCGTTGCTCAACGCGCTGGCCAATAAGCGCATCAGCATTGTTCAGGATATGCCCGGGGTCACCCGGGACCGCGTTTCCACGCCGCTTTGGGTGGGAAATGCCTATGTCGAGCTCGTTGACACCGGCGGATATGGCTTTGACGACCCCGATAAGCTGACCGAGCACATTAAGCATCAGATCGAGCTCGCCATGAGCCGGGCCGACCTCGTCCTCTTCATCGTCGATTGCCAGGACGGCCTCACCAGCGCCGACGAAGAGATGGCGCATCTTTTGCGCCGTAAAAATGCCAAGACCGTTTTGGTAGCCAACAAAGCCGACAGCGAAAAAGCGGATGTGGCCCTCGGCGAGTTTGCCCGCGTTGGCCTCGGCACACCGATCGGCGTTTCCGCCCTCAACAACCGCGGCATCGATCAGATCATCCATGCCATCGCCAAAAACGTCGATCTCTCGAACGCGCCATCAGAACTTCCCGAGCCTCAATTATTGATCGCCATCGTCGGCAAGCGCAACGCCGGCAAAAGCACGATGGTCAACGCCATCGCCCGCATTTTTAAGGAAGATGGCGATCGCGTCATCGTCTCCGAAGTCCCCGGCACCACGCGCGACAGCGTCGATGTTCGTTTTGAAAAGGACGATAAAACCCTCGTCGTCATCGACACCGCCGGCGTTCGCAAAAAACGCCACATGGTCACCAACGACATCGAATTTTACAGCTTCCACCGCGCCCAGCGCTCGATTCGCCGGGCCGATGTCATCCTGATGCTCCTCGACGGCACAGAAGCGATCAGCGAGCCCGACAAAAAGCTCGCCCAATACATCTCCGAGCAATTCAAGCCGGTCATCCTCGTCGTCAACAAGTGGGATCTGGCCATGGGCTACGCCCGCGAGCAGCAGATGGCCAACAAGAAAAACGAACCGATCCGCGCCGAAGAACTGATGGAAAAGTTCGTCGAATACGCGCGGGCCGAGCTCCAGCATCTCGACTATGCGCCGGTCGCCTTCGTCACCGCCAAGGACGAGAAAAATGTCCAATCCGTCCTCGATCTCTCGCAACATCTCTTCAAGCAAAACAACGAGCGCGTGACCACAGGCCGGCTAAATCGCGCGGTGAAACAAATCTTTGAAGAACGCACTCCGACCCATAAAACCGGCAAAAAACCGCGTGTTTTTTACGCCGCCCAGATCGACATCGCGCCGCCGACGATCGCGCTGGTGGTGAACAGCCCCGATCTGGTAGGGGAGTCATACAAGCGATTCATGATCAATCGCTTTCGCGAGTTGCTACCTTATCCTGAGGTGCCGATCAAGCTGCTGATCCGAGGAAGGACTCGTACAACCGATGCCTCCAAACCCTTATTCGGAGATAGCGAGCCCGTCAAAAAGCGTCTGCCCAAGCGAGTGCTTCCCAAACGAAAACCCGCGAGAAGAAAACGATAGATCGCCTACATCGGCGCCGGCGAGATCACCTCTGCCGGCTCAACGCGATGCTCTTTGCGCTGATAGATTCGTTGTCGCCATCGATCGACGGGTTCTTCGACCACCAATCGAATCAAAATCGCAATCGGTATCGTCGCCAGCAGCAATTCCCACCCCTTTACGCTTTCCAAATCCCGGCTGTTATGAATCTTCGCGAGCACCGCGCCGACGACGAAATGAACGATATAGATTGGGTATGAAAGCTCGCCGATCCAGCGATCGATCTTCCAGTTTTTCGTCAGCCAAAAGATAAACGGCACGCAGGCGGTCATCATCGAGAAGAAGATGAACGGCCGCCCCGGAATCACTTGCGGAATGCATGGCACGGCAAAGATCGCAATCAGCATTGTGATCCATGCGATCCACCCCAGCCGATGCAAATCCCACCGCATCCGTTTCGCGTGTGCGTAAAAATGATATCCCAGCGAACCGAGTAAAAACGTGCCAAGCTCGGATGGAAAAAAGCGATAGACCCATGGATCAGCTGAGATAGACGTGTGCGTGATTTTTGAAGCAGCCAGCCGAATGCACACTGATGTCGCCACGACCACGCCGATAATCCACCACCGCCGGCGCACGATGAACGGCGCCACCAGGTAAAACGTAAGCTCGACCCCAAGCGACCAAGCCGGCCCAACGAAGAGAAATTGATAGGCCGGATCAACCGGTGTCACGGAGTTTTTCAGTGTCAGATAATTTGCCGTGAAGATCAGGCCTCGCCCCGGCGTCACTCCCATGAAAAGCAGCCAATCCTGACCAAGCAAAAACACCTGACTGAAAGCCAGATAAACGATTTGATAGCCCGGCAGGATTCCCACGTGAGTCCGCCAAAATTCATAAGGCGAATGCTCTGCACTCTTCGGCAAAACCGTTCCCCACCCGCTCATCCCCAGAAAAATCATCGCGATCAGGCAAACCCAATATCCCGGCATCAATCGAAGAAATCGCTGCGTGATAAACTCACGATATCCGCCTGCGCCTCTGGGATATTTTTCATTCAGCACCAGCGCCATGTAAAAGCCGGAGATGACGTAAAATCCCTGCACCGCACCTGCGCCGCCGATCATCGGAATCCCGAAAAGCGGCGTCGAGTGCATGATAAGTAAGACGGCCAGCGCAAGCAGAAGTCGAATGGTGCCCATGAATTTTCGCCCGTTGAGGCGCATTATAACGATCAAAAGTTAAACTGCTCTTGACGAATCATCTTAACCGGGGCATAATCCTTCGCGTTACTGGTTCATCAAACCCCCGGCTGACTTTGGCTGCGGTGCCTGAACCGCGGCAAATGGCCTGAGATGGCCATGACGAAGCTCTGCCGTCTGTTGCTTCTCGCAACACTAAAAATTTTCGCAACACCCCGTTGACACGGCGCTAAAGATGGCTAGTATTCCGCCTCCCTTAAGCGACACAAACGGTTGTCTGTGGGGTTCAACGACGAAGGTAACGAAAGTTGCCACCGGCGTTTACATCGAAATATCCGGCTGAACTTAACCAAGAGTTCAACGTGTATTTCAATGCTGCTCTTTGACAAGTGAATAGTCGGATAATCGCGAGGATGTGAGTCCAAATACCTGGATGTACTCAGGTGGTTTGGTCATAAGATCCAAGACGATCTTCGAAGGGTAACTTTCGAGGATCGCACCAAGATCTCAAACATCCTTGTCGGTTACACGCAAAGTGATCTTCCTTGATCAATTTTGAAGTAAGTCCGATCTTCCCGAGTCAAATTGGGCGGATCGGACAGCCAACGAAGATGTTTGAGCCTTGCAAATTTTTCGTATCATTTAGCTCCATGCTTGCATGGGGTTGGATGATGCGACTGACCCACCGGTTTTGCCACCGGAGGGCAGTAACAGCCAACCAGATAGTCTTAACCCTGGTTGGTGAATCTCACTCGTTTCGAGGATAAACGCAGTTCCTGAAAGTGTCAGTCGCAGTCAACCCGCAAGGGCCACACTGTGCATCAGGACGGAACTGTGCCAAGAAATTCAATTGAAGAGTTTGATTCTGGCTCAGCCTGAACGCTGGCGGCGTGGCTAAGACATGCAAGTCGAACGGGTGTAGCAATACACCAGTGGCGGACGGGTGAGTAATAAATCGCTAATGTACCCCGGAGCCAGGGATAGCTGCCCGAAAGGGCAGGTAATACCTGATGAGACCACGAACAGGCATCTGTTTGTGCTCAAAGCCGTAAGGCACTCTGGGAGCAGGCGATTACGTATCAGCTTGTTGGTGAGGTAACGGCTCACCAAGGCGACGACGCGTAGCTGGTCTGAGAGGACGGCCAGCCACATTGGGACTGAGACACTGCCCAGACTCCTACGGGGGGCTGCAGTAACGAATCTTCCGCAATGCACG
>DATAPK010000259.1:0-4012 GCA_036265245.1 Tepidisphaeraceae bacterium
TCAGGATTGTTTCGGCGATGTTCCTGCGGCCTGAACCGGCACCGCGCGATCCGAGCGCTGTTCCTGCTTTGATCTCCTCGCTTCCTGTAACGTTGGCGATCTCGCTTTCGGTTGCGGGGACGATTTTGTTCGGCACGGTGCTGCCGGCGACGACGATGTTGACCAATCACGTCGCCCAGAGCACTGATATCGAGAAAGTTGAAACGCCGGTGATCACGGAGACGCAGCCGCCGGCGGGGGAACCGGCGCTGAGTAAAGTCTCTACCGCGAGAAAACTCGCGGGCTAAACCGCAAGCGGCCAACGTGGTTATTGACCCTCTCTTCGCTTTTCTGGGGAAAGACGTCCTCCGGGTCGTCATCGCGTCCATATCTGCATGGTAGAGTGATCCTGTGACGATCGCGGCGAATGATATTCCGCAGGAAACGGACGTGTTGTGCCCGCTGTGCGGATACAACCTGCGCGGGCTCGTCGAAGCACGCTGCCCGGAATGCGGCGGGCAATTCAATTGGGATGAGCTTCGCGACCCCGGCAGGCGATTGCATCCTTATTTATTCGAGCATCATCCCGAAAAGAAAATCAGTTCGTTCTTCAAGACGCTTGTCGGCGGTCTTCGCCCGCGCCGGTTCTGGACGGAATTGTCTCCTGTTCAGCCGTCGCGATTGGGGCGGATGGTGGTGTATTGGATCATTTGTCTGCTGCTGGCAAGCACTGTTCTGATCTATCCTTATTCGATCACAGCGGTTCGCGTTTATGAGCAAAACTCGGTCAATCGGCAGGTGATTGGGTATTACTATCGCGTGCCTGGAATACCGCCTCCATTGGCCCGGCCCAGGATCACCGCCTCGCCGCAGGAATTGGCTAACGTCACCGCACGGTATGGCTCGGCTCAGCGAATGTTGGATACCGAGTTGCCGATCCCTCCGTCGCCGCGTTTTTTTATTATGGCGGCACGTGAAATCCCCTCGGCTATGCCTGATCTGTTCATTCCGATTCTGATGGTCCTGGGAATCGCGGTGATCTGGCCCTGGGCAATCACCCTCATCATGCTGATCTTTCGCGGAAGCATGAAGCGCTCGGCGGTTAAGCCGATCCATTTGCTGCGGATCGCCATTTACTCTTCGGATTTGTTCGTGTGGCTCGGATGGCTGGGGATGCTTGTTTTGCTTTACCAGAGCCTGGGATCGCTGACATCCAAACGCGGGTGGGTATTTCAGATGTCACCTGGGATAGTGGCGTTCGGTCTGCTCATTTTTGCATTGCTGCTGACGTATCGCCTGGGGTGTGCAATGGGAAAGTATCTGCGTTTTCGCCACGCGATGGCGATGGCGCTCAGTGTGCAGATCATTTTGGTTCTTCTCATTCCAACGTGCATGGTGGTGGCGTCATGGCTGATCCAATGACGGTGCAAAACCAGACGTCATCGCCGGCGGCGGAGCAGGATATCCATTGCCCGCTGTGTGATTACAACCTTCGCGGCTTGGCCGAAGCGCGCTGCCCGGAATGTGGTGGACAATTCAGTTGGGATGAGCTGCGCGATCCCGCTAAACGCCTGCATCCGTATCTGTTTGAGCATCATCCCGAGCGGAATCTTTGGTCGTTCTGGAAAACTGCCATCAATGGCATCATGCCTCGACGATTCTGGGCAACGCTGAATCCCGTTCAGCCATCGAATCCGCGCCGGCTGGTGTTTTATTTCATGATTTACGCAATCGCCGCTTCGTTAAGCGTGGTTGTTGATTACGCGAACGACTGCCAATTGCTTTATCTTCAAACACTATCGACGCGCTCGCAGCTACAAGCACAAATAAAAGCGAGCCTCATGTTTGGTGCTGTGGACAATTTTTCCAATCGAATCCTCCAACAATATGGATCGTTGGATAAATATCTCGATGTGATTGAACCTCTGCCGCCATCGATCGGGTTCTTCAAAGAGGCGGCGGGATTCCGGTCGTACATGTCGTTTTATCGTCGCGGCTGGATGGAAACATCTCTGCCGAGAAACGCTCCGTTCCTCATGTTGGCATGGCTCTGGCCGCTGACGGCGGCGCTAACGTTGATGATGCTTCGTGCCACCATGCGCCGCGCCAAGGTGCGGGCCGCTCATTTGTTTCGCGTGACGATTTACACTGCGGACGTGATGATCTGGCTTGGATTGTGCCAATTGGCTATCGACGTCGTTTGGTTGGCCAGGGGATTGACCGCGACAACTCCTTTGATGCCCGGAACGCCGTCGCCGCGATGGATGGGAATTTCGTCTCTGTTCGGGGGGATTGGAACGTTGATCGCTATGTTAATGATGATGTATCGGCTGACAATTGCGATCCGCAAATATCTTCGTTTCCGTCACGCCGCCGCCACCGCGTTCGCCGTGCAGATGATCTTCGCGTTGGTGGTGGCGAAGCTCATGTTCGTCTTCGCCGGATATTAACAATGCACTGGCAATAAGGATGCGAATCAGGATTAAAGCATGCGCGGCAGTGGCATTTCAGACTTCGGCGCGCTCCCATCGGGTCCGAGCCTCAGGGTCCAAGACAGTCGAGTCGTGCCATTGTTTCCCGCAAAAAGACAATCGCACCTTTCACACCTATTCCAGACAAAACGTCGCTCGTGTCAAAACGCGCAGCGCGCCAAAACCGAAAATCCCTTCTTCCAAAATTCTTTTTCTCCATTTCCAGCACGCCCTTGCGGTTTCACCCAAAAATGTTGCGCCAAAACGTTACTTTTCGCGCAGCGCCTCCGTAACGATTGAGCAACATGCTCCGCGGCCGGCCGGCCGGCGCGCTCTTTGAAAATCGAATACCGATCTTCTCATGCACGACGATGCACGAATTTGCACGATCTACAAAAACCGTCTCAACCACGAGCCGCAAACCACATAAAACTCCGTGAGGAGCACAGCCACGGCTGGAGAGAGGAATTCCGTTATACTCGATGGTAATGATTGAAACCCTTTCATGGACCGGCGAATCCCTCCGCCTGCTCGATCAAACTCGCCTGCCGACGGAGACGGTGTATGTCGAGATCACCGACGAACGGCAAACCTGGGATGCGATCAAGCGGTTGGTTGTGCGCGGTGCGCCGGCGATCGGCGTGGCGGCGGCGTTGGGGGCATACCTGGGCATCCAATCGTTTTCCGGCTCGCCGCATGCGCTGATGCTTCGCCTCAGCGAAGTGTGCGATTACCTCGCCACCAGCCGGCCCACCGCGGTCAATCTTTTTTGGGCGATGAAGCGAATCCAGCGTGTCGCGCTGGCCGCCCTCAATGGCGAGGGCTCGGATGCGACGACGATCAAACGGCAGATTCTCGACGAATGCCTGACGATGATCGAAGAGGATAAATCCGTCTGCCGCGCGATTGGAAAGCACGGAGCAGAATTACTGCGATCGATCGCACCGCGAAATCCGGCCAATATACTGACGCACTGCAACGCTGGTTCGCTGGCAACGGTTGCCTACGGCACGGCGCTGGCGCCGATTTATGTCGGAATCGAACAAGGCATGCGTTTTCAGGTTTATGCCGATGAAACCCGGCCTTTGCTGCAAGGCAGTCGAATCACGGCGTATGAGCTGAAACAAAGCGGCGTGCCGGTCACGGTGCTTTGCGACAACATGGCGGCGGCATTGATGAGCGGGAAGAAGATCGACGCGTGCATCGTCGGCACGGATCGTGTCGCGGCCAACGGCGATGTCGCGAATAAAATCGGCACGATGGGTCTGGCGATTCTGGCGAAGCATTTTGGCGTTCCGTTTTTTGTTGCCGCGCCGATCAGCAGCATCGATTTTGCGATCAAGACAGGAAAGGACATCCCAATCGAGCACCGCGAATCGCGCGAAGTGACGCACGCCTTTGGAACCCAAACGGCGCCGAATGATATCGAAGTGTTCAACCCCGCGTTCGATGTCACGCCGGCGGAATTCGTGACGGCGATCATCACGGAGCGCGGCGTGGTGCGTCCGCCTTACGAACAGAATCTATCCAATCTGGGAACAGAGCGATGAGCGAGGCGGTTC
>DATAPK010000260.1:0-9903 GCA_036265245.1 Tepidisphaeraceae bacterium
CGGCATCGCCAGATCGCGCGACCACGCGGCGTTTTTCTTTGACAAGTGACCAGTGGCCAGTGGCAAGTGACTCACGCCCTTCGACGCATAAAGCCAAAACCGCTCCCCAATGATCCGCGTCGAACGCGAGCGATACTCCACCGTCTTGATCCCGCGAAGGATCAGCTCAGCGAAAGGCTGTCGGATGGAAAGCGCCCGCATGCCTTTCTGATCGGCATTTTCCTGTCATAAGCAAAGCGAATACTCACGGATAAACACCGATGGAGACGCATTTAGCCACGAATCACACGAATCCGCGCGGCAACAAGGGCATCGTTGCCGTAGCGACACTTTTATCTCGCGTTCAGCAAATTCATCTCTATACTTCTAAATTGGAGTGGAGGGCACGCACGTGCGGGAGCCCCACGCAAATTCACCCGAACTTGTTGTCGAACTCGTTGTGCGATCCGATCCACGCATAAATGCCTCCTTCACTCATTACCACGTAACCCCGGGCTATGCAGTCTTGATCTTCCTTTATGTAACCGCATGATGCCATTTGTTGGGCGAGAAAGAACAAATTCTCATCATCGGCGCCGGCCCGGCGGGTTTAACCGCCGCCTACGAGCTTTCACGCCATGGCCATACCGGCACCATCATCGAAGCCGACGATGTCGTCGGCGGCATCGCGCGCACCGTCGAGCGCGACGGCTATCGCTTCGACATCGGCGGACACCGCTTCTTCACCAAGGTCGTCGAAATCGAAAAACTCTGGGATGAGATGCTCGGCGAGCCCATGCTCCTCCGCCCCCGCATGAGCCGCATTTATTACGGTGGCAAATTCTACGACTACCCCCTCCGCGCCACCAACGCCCTCAAAAACATGGGCCTGCTCCGGGCAACCGCCTGCATGATGAGCTACGCCAAGGCCCGCGTCTTTCGCAATCCCAATCCCCAGAATTATGAAGAGTGGGTCACCAACCAGTTCGGCGCCAAGCTCTTCAATATGTTTTTTCGCAGCTATACCGAAAAAGTCTGGGGCATTCCCTGTGTCCAGATCGGCGCCGACTGGGCCGCCCAGCGCATCAAGGGTTTGAGCCTTGGCGCCGCCGTCCGCAATGCCCTCTTCGGCGCCAAACGCGGCGAAGTGGTCACAACCCTGATCGATCAATTTCGTTATCCCAAATATGGCCCCGGTCAATTGTGGGAAAATACGACAAAGAAATTACAGGAACGCGGCTGGAACATACGCCTAAGCACCGCCGTGGTTGGCGCAACCCGCGCTGACAATCGCATCAAATCTCTTTCGGTGCGCGATCGAAACGGCGCAACCGAAGAATTGCACGCTTCCCACGTCTTCTCCTCCATGCCCCTGCGAACGCTGCTTGAATCGATGACCCCCCCTCCACCCTCAGATGTCTTAAACGCGGCAAAATCCCTCAAATACCGCGATTTTTTAACCATTGTACTGGTGATCGACCAGCCCGATCTCTTCCCCGACAACTGGATTTACATCCACGAGCCCCAAGTAAAAATGGGCCGAATCCAAAACTTCAAAAACTGGTCGCCCTACATGGTGCCGGATCAGAGCAAGACCTGTCTGGGTCTGGAATATTTCGTCAATCAAGGCGATGAGCTTTGGAATTCACCCGATGACAAGTTGATCGCCCTCGGCTGGGAAGAACTAAACAAGATCGGCCTGGCACGCGGCAATCTGGTGAAGGGATATGTCGTCCGAATGCCCAAAGCCTATCCGGTTTACGACACCGGCTATCAGGAGCGCCTCGACAAGATTCGCGAATGGTTGCAGACCATCGACAATCTCTACTGCATCGGCCGCAACGGACAGCATCGCTATAACAACCAGGATCATTCGATGGCCACCGCGCTGATCGCCGCGAGAAACGTCTCCCTCGACCAGGATCGCGACCCCTGGGCCGTCAACGAAGACGCCGAATATCACGAAATCTCAAAAACCGAACGCCAAGCGCCGATAACACCAACCGTCACATAAAAAATATCGCAGCCACGGACGCAAGTCCGTGGACCGCAATTAAAATAAGCTCGATTGAACGTATGCTTCAAAAGATTCGCAAACTCGATGTCGTTCGTTTCAATCGCCTCTGCTCGATCTGCGGCCTCGCATTCCTTGTGCTCACCATCGGCGCCAAATGCGCCTGGTACGAGCACCGCCATCTCCCGCAGATGCAGGATTACCCCCAATATTACATGGGCGGACTCGTCGCCCTCCACGGCGCGTGGGATTCGATGTACCCCATCCCAAACCCCGGCAGCCACACCAATCCCGGATTCGTCGGCAACTCCACCCTCCGCCCCGGTTACCTGGCCCTGGCTTTAAGCCACGGCGTCACCGAAGAATCCGTCCGCTACATGCAGCCGCCGCCCCTGGCACTCTTCCTCATCCCGCTGGCCCTCCTGCCACTGAAGCTGAGTTATTACTTTTGGGTTTTGCTGCTAATCCTGTGCGCCTGGGGAATCGGCAGGCAAGCCGGCACCATCCTCGAAATGTCCCTCGGCCGTCCTAGTCACGGATTCGGATTCCTCGTCCTCCTCATCTGCCTCTCCCCACAGGCGCATCGCTGGATTCGCGTCGGAAATATGTCCGTCATCATCGGCTGGCTGATCGGTTACGCGGTGATCGAATTGGTCCGTCGCGATGGCCCCCGCAGCGCCATCGCCATGACCCTCGGCACTCTCGCCAAATATGCCCTCCTCGTGCTAGGCCCATTACAAATCGCCATGCGTCGCTGGCGCACAATCGCGTGGGAAATCGCCCTGATGATCGCGATCCTCATCATCGCATTCCTCGTGATGGGCGCCGCGCCCTTCCAAACTTTCCTTCACGAGATCGCCCCCACGCTGGGCCGAACCAGCACCATCGCCGAAAACTCCGCGATCTACGCATTTATCCTTCGCCTTAAAGGCCTGGAAGATGATTCCACCCTCTCACAAGCCTGCAAAACCGGCTTTCATCTACTGGAACTCGGCTCGTTGCTTCTCATCCTCGCCCTGGTGCTGCTCCGCCCTCAAAAATTCTGGAATCGCCCCAACCGCATCTTCGCCGCCGCCACCGCGCTGGTCGCGTGGCTGCTTCTCTTCAGCCCCATCTTCTGGGAACACTACCACGCCTACCTCGCCCCCTTCTGGGGTTGGCTGGCGTTTGAAGCAACCCGCTCGCGAGCGCGAATGATCGTCGCCATCCTCATCGTCGCGCTCGCCTACCTGCCCACCTCCATTCTTCTCAGCCATTTGCATTTCGCTCAACTACCCGAGCCGCTATTCAGCCATTTGATGTGGTCGACTGTGATCATGTTTCTATTTGCAATCGATCGACTGGCGCGCGACCGCGCAAACGATCCACCGGAATGCCCGGCATGAGCAATCTTGAGGACAATCCGCCTCTTTCCAAACTCCCTTCAATTCATTGGAAGGAGATGATCGCCGCCGCCGCCGTCCTTGGCGTACTGATGGCCGCTCAGATCGTGGTCACGCACGCCAAAACCCTTTTTCATCAAACCGCATGGCTCGACGAGGTGCATACGCTGATTCTTGTGAACGATCCTGATCCATCGCACTTTCGCCAAGCCATGTCGAATGAATGCGTCGACGCCAATTTACCTGTTTACAACCAGCTTTTGCGCTGGCTGCATATTCGATCTCCGGAAGCGATTCGATCGCTATCGCTCGCGTCAACATGGATCGCGCTGCTGGGAATCTATTATCTGTTACGCGGTTCGTTTCATTCCCTCGAATCCGCCGCAGGGGTCTTAACCGTCTGGGCAACGCCTCTGATCGTCTATCACGCCTTCCAGGCAAGATTTTACGCGCCGTGGCTGGCGTCGGTCGTTTGCTTCATCGCTTCATTGCAATGGGAACGATCCAGCGGGCACCGGCCCATCAAACAATTCGCCATCGCTCTCACTTCCATCCTCGCTTGCACGCTCCACATGCTTGGGCTGCCCGCCGTCGCGCTGATTGTCCTGGCGGATTTGATCTTCAACTCCAAGCCGATCCGTTCACGCCTGCTGTCGCTTCTGCCGGCATTGGCAGGGCCCATCGCCGTGTTGATCTTCCTGCCTCTGCTTCGCGAACAGCGCCATTCCTTTGCCATCGCCACCTGGCTCGTCGGCAATCCAATCCGTCTGCTCTATTCCACGTTCGCCGATCTGTTGCCAGGCCTTCCCTGCGCCGTGCTCATTCTGGGTTTGTGGGCAACCGCATGGCTGGCCCGCCGTCGGCCCACTCCCCGCGACAACCGAGAAGTCCCGCTCTCGCTCATCGCTGGATTATCCGTCCTGATCCTTTTTCCGTTTGTTTTGCTGGTGATCTCCCTGCTGACCCAGCCGGTTTTACTGGCGCGCTATGCAATCGTCTCCGCCGCCGCCCTCGCGCCCGCCGCCGCATACGCCACCTCGCGCATGCACCGCTCCATCGCCATCCTTCTCTGCCTCATCCTTCCCCTGGAAACCGGCGCGGAACTGGTTCGCCGCGTGCGCGAAGCCAATGGTTATCGCGACGAAGTCACCTCCCTCATCGCCACCATCGATGCTCAGCCCACCATCCCCGCCCTCTTTGAATCTCGCCACCAGCTCTTCCCGGTCACCTGGGCCGATCGCGATCTGGTCAATCGCTGCTTCTACGTCGATTTTCAACCCGGCCCAAACCAGCTCGACCCAATCGTCGAAGGCTCCGAGCGCGACGTCGCCAAAAAATTCGAGCGTATCTTCGGCTGGCCCCACGTGATGCCCTGGGAAACAGTCATCTCGCTGCCCCGATTCATTCTGATTTCCCTGGATGACGACGTCGACCGCATCGGCAAGCGATTCGCAGGTTATTCGATCAAGCGAATCGGACATCAGCAATATGAACTGAGCCGATGAATCAAGATCGTCCGTTTACTCTTCCTCAAACTCAAACGAATTATTCGCCATCACAATCGGGCGATTTTGCCCGATATTCAGCAGCAACCCCGCCGCCATAAAGCTCGCCAGCAACGAGCTGCCCCCATAGCTGATGAACGGCAGCGTCACCCCCGTGACAGGCATAAGTTTGAGCGTGACCGCGATGTTCAAAAACGTCTGCCCCGCCAGCAGCGCGACAATCCCCAGCGCCACCAGCCGCCCGAACGGTTCGCGCGTTGACGCCGAAATCTCCACCCCCGCCGCGAACAGCACGATATACGCCATCAGACAAACCGCCGATCCGAACAACCCGAATTGCTCTCCAATCACCGCAAAAATCATGTCATTCTGCCACTCCGGGATATGTACACTGACAGGAATCCTCCCCAACCCGTTGCCCGTGATTCCGCCCGAGCTGAGCGCCGTGATCGCCATCGTCTGCTGATACGCCACATCCTTCAGCTCCTGCGAATTCGACGACAGCATCGCGTACACCCGGTCGCGCTGATAATGCTTCACAAACTGCGGCAGATATCGCAGCACCGGCAGATTCGGGCACGTCGGGCAGATGTGCGTCGCGCCCGTCACTTTATCTTCAACCACATGCCGCCCGCTGAACCACAGCAGCGGCGCCAGCAGCACCCCCGCGCCCACGATAGCCAGCAAATGCGCTTTCTTCGCGCCCGCCACAAAAAGCATCGCAAACAGCGGCGGAATAAACGTCAGCGCCGTCCCCAAATCCGGCTGCTTGAAGATCATCAGCAACGGAATCCCCGCCACCGCAAACGGCGGCAGCAACCCCCACACCGTGCGATAATTCGACCGAAACCGCAGATACCTCGCCAGCACCAAAATAAACGCAATCTTCATCAACTCCGACGGCTGAAGCCCCACCCACGGCCTTTCGCGCGGCCCAAGCGTGATCCACGCGCACGCACCGTTCGTATTGCTCACCCCCGGAATCCCAGTAGGCCCCGCCTTGCCGTGCGCCAATTCCGCGCCCGCCACCGTGTAAAGAATCAGCAACATGCTGAACGCATAAAACGCCCACGCCAGCCGCCCGATCTTCTGATAGTTCACCGCCTGAAACAGCGCCATGCAAAAAATCGAAACAACCAAAAAAATCAGTTGCTTAGGCCCATCGCTCGTGCCATCCGGTTTCTTGTCCGCCCAGATCGTCAACACCCCCATCGCCGATAACACCCCCACCGCCGCCAGAATTGGCCAGTTCGTCCCGATCGCCAGCCGCTGCCAAAGTTTGCCCGACCCGCGTGTCGGAGCGATCACAGCGCGAGATTGAGGATTCAACAAACTCATGGTCGGATTGAATCATTGGAAAGGCTGACGATTGAGGATTGTTGCTTGAACGGCAGATGTTTTTTTCAAGTTTCAATCGTCAATCGTCAGCCTTTCCAATGCTTCAATTCTCCTTATAAAGCTCCGCGACAATCGCCCGCCCTCGCCGCGTCACCAACACAATCTCATCGTCTTTTTCCAGCGGCGAACTGGCCAGCGGATAAAGAATCGACACGATCCGCCGATCCGCCGCACCCTCCACCGCGATCCGCAACGCACGCGAGCGCGGCGCAATCGGCGACTGCCGCCAATCCACCACCCTGCCGATCGTCTCTTCGCCGTCTCGCCACAACCGCAACATTTGCCCGCGCCGCAGCAGCATCATCAATAACGCCAGCACCAACAGCGGTGACAGAATCCACACGGTGAGCAATTGCTCGAACCAGTTCCGGGGTTCGGTGCGTGCGGTCCAATGCGTGGGATCGGCCGGATCGTAGCGGATTTCGATGGTTGAGCCGTTGTGAAGTTCTTCGGGCTTTTTTGTTTCGATCGCGCCCGTGGTTTCGACAGGGTTGTCGGCCTGGTCTTTGAAGGCGATGACATAAGACGCGGTGCCGTCGGCTTCGGTGCGACCTTCGACGATTTTCGCAGTCGTTACCACGCCATTGAGAATCACCCTGCGCTCGGCAAGACCCGCGACGATATTTTTGCCGCCGAGTACCGCCAGCGAAATCGTCACCACCACCGCCAAAATCATCCACCGCCGCACCGCCGGCTCCGCCCACGAGCGCCGCCGCGCCCGTGCCGTCACCGCCCGCGGCGCCGATGGCAACGTTTCCGAAATCATCGTGGTGTCAGTCAATTTGTTCCTTTGTGATATGACGTCCCGCAGCAGGCTGAAGATACTGGTGCTCGATTAGCGCATAAACAATCTTATTTGCAATCGGCCCAGCCACGATACCGCCGCCGCCTCCGCCATATTCCACCATTACCGAAATCGCGTACTTGGGATGATCCGCCGGCACAAAACCGATGAACCACGCGTGATTCAACATCTTTCCCGTTTCATCCGTCGCCCGATACCACGGATGATTCGGGTCCGGCTTGTCATGCGTGCTCGGCGTCAACGGCACGCGAACCGGCTTCTTGTCCGCGTCCAATACCGGCTGATTATTCTCATCAAGCTGAGCCACCAAAAACGGCGACGCCTGCGCCGTGCCGGTTTTACCCGCCACCACCGCCAGATCACAAAACGCCGTCGTGCCCGTGCCGGCGCTAAAATCGTTCACCACGCGCTTCATGCCGTCGAACGCCGCGTCAATCGCCTCCGGAGCGATGTGCAGATCCATTCGGCTTGGAATGTCATCCCACGCGCTGTCGCCCGCGGGAACATTTTTCGGGCGATACCGCGCGATGTCATATCCCGGGCTCACAATGTTCGGCCGCATCCAGATTCCACGCCGCGCAATCGTCGCCGCAACATTGCACATTTGCAGCGGCGTGGCTGCCACCGCGCTCTGGCCAATCCCCGACGTGCACGTCGCAAAAAGCGTGTTCGGGCCAATATAAGAATCCGGCACCCGGCCGCGCACTTCCGCAAGCCCAATCCCCGTCGGCCTGCCCAGGCCAAACTGCTTCATCCAATACGTCAACCCTTCCAGCTTCAATCGATACGCCACCGTCTCAAAGAAAATATTACACGACCGCTCCAGCGCATCCGAATATGTCAAAAACCCATCCGCATTCCCGTCATGCCCCCGGTGCGGCACCGGAAACGGATGATGCGCCGGATCCAAGCCATGCTCTTTCGCCACCGCCACCGTCCAGCACTTGCCAAATCCCTTGTACGTGCGGCCATCAATTTTCAAATAACCTGTGCACTCAATCCCCTCATTCACCCCCAGCACCCCCTGTGTAATCGCCCCCGCCCCCACCACCGGCTTCACCGTCGAGCCCGGCTCAAACATCGATTGCGTCGCCCGGTTTCGCAGCGGCGCATTCAGATTATCTTTCAGCAATACCGGATAGAGATTATCCAATTCATTCAGATCGTAATCCGGATACGAAACCAACGCCTTCACATCGCCGCTCTCCACATCCATCACCACCGCCGCCCCGTGCATCACCACCGTGTCGCTGTGCTGCTTGTCCACCGGAATCTTCACGTGCGTGAACATATCCTGGATTTCCGCCTCCAACTCGATGTCGATCGTGGAATACAAATCCCCGCCCGGCTCGGCGGCCATGCTGTTCACCAGCCCCCCGTTCAACTCGTTGTAATCTTCCTTCCCCCGCTTCCCGCGCAGCGTCGGCTCGCCCAGCGCCTCCAGCCCATCCCGCCCGATCACATCGTTATATGTATAGCCCGATCGATCATCCCCCAGCTTCGGATTGTTCTCCAAATCCTCTTTCTGCACCTTCCCCAAATGCCCGATCACGTGGCACGCGATCGCCCCATACGGATAAAACCGATGCGTGCTTGGCACCAGCGTCAGGCCGGGATAATCGTCCGCGTGCTTCTGCAATTCGTTCTGCGTCTTCGAATCGATCGCTTCCAGAATCATGTGCGCCGATTGCTCTTCAGCAATCGGCAAACGTGCCAGCTCATCCACCCCCGGCACGTCCGTCGTGTCGCCAAGAATCCATTTGCGATACCACGGCGGATTCTCCTTCGGCGCCGCATCCTGAAGCGCCTTCTGATATTTCTGATACCCCACGATCCGCTTGCGCATCTCCACGCGCTTTTTGATCGCCCGCCGTATATCGTCAATTTCGCCCCGCGGTTTCCCCGACAAATCCGCCAGCTTGTCCCACATCTGGTCGATCTGCTTGATCAGATGCAACTTTTCATCCGCAACCATCTGCTTTCGCTGATCCGATGAAACCGATCCCCGCGGCTGCTCGGCAATGTGATCCTTCACGCGCTTGGCGATGATCCCGTTCGCCCACGCATCCACGCCCGCGTCCGCAAACGGCTTGCCCGGCTCCGGCGGACGCTCCAGCACGATCGCGCGATAATCCACGCACGCATCCACGCAAGGCTGATCCTCCGCCAGCACCTGTTTCTTGCAGTCGTAAATTTTCCCTCGCGACGTATCCACCCACTTCACCACCTCCATCGACTTCACCGCCTGCCCGCTCCAGTATTCATGCTCAAACACCTGAAGCTCCACCGCCCGCGCCAGCAGCCCCACCACAAAAATCACCAATATAAACAAGAAGATTTTCAGCCGGCCTTCAAACATCCAAACCTCCGTGTCTCTTCATCGCTGTAGCCGCGACGCCTGCGTCGCAGCTACAGAAATGGTCGCATGCGGTGCCCTTGTGTCTCACACTCAGTATTTGTCTTCACTCAGTCCTCAGTCCTCAGCACTCAGTCCTTCGCCTCTCACATCCTAAGTCGTCTCGACTGAAACCCAAACGCCCGCCGCAGCTTCTGCATCACGCCCAGAATGATCGGCGACAAAATCGTCGTATACAGCGCCGAGTAAAACAGCACGCTCAATCCCGTACGCTCATCCGGACCCATGCGAAACAAATCGTGCAGGATCATCACCACCGCACACATGATCGACGCGCTTGCCGCGATCGAAAAATGCGTCAGCGGATGCTCCCGATACACCAACTGCTGCGTGCTGATGATAAACATCGCCACCAGCCCGTAAGACAACGCATAAATCCCCATCGTCTGCTGCGTCAGCAAATC
>DATAPK010000261.1:0-5629 GCA_036265245.1 Tepidisphaeraceae bacterium
AGCGATTCCTCGTCGAAAAACAACTCAACGAACTCACCTACTCCTGGGACGGCTCGCCCGACCTGAAAAAATTCCACTCCCGATCCGCCTTCGCCAACACCGACCTCCGAGACCCCGAAAACGCCAGGCAAGCCTGGGGAATGCAAACCACCTTCAACAACGATCGCATCGCCCTCACCCCCAGCGCCTCCAGCAAACCCTTCAACTTCGCCCCCCCTCCCAAGTACATCCCCGGCGGCTGGCTCCCCTTCCTCCTCGCCAAACTCCCAAACCACCCCATGATCCTCCGCACCGATTCCTTCATGGACCTTGCCTACGCCCAACCCACCGATCTCTTCACCGTCACCATCCGCCCCCAGCCCGACACCTCCCGCGACACCGACGACGCCGATTCCAGCCAGCCCCTGCATTGCGTCCAAATCGAATTCAGCGGCACCGGCGAAACCAGCCGCTGGTTCTTCCGCCCCGACGGAACCCTCGACGGCATCGACTATTCCCAAGCCCAACACCTCGCCCGCCGCGACGAAAAAGAAATCTCCACCGATTTCTCCCGCACCCCCCAATTAATCCCCTAACCCCCAAAGCCCGGCCCTTCAGGGCCGGGGTAAGACCCCTATGGAATTTCCCCCCATCCCGACGATACTGACCGATAAGACCACCTTGCGCATGAACCGCATCCACCTCCCAACCCTTCTGTTCTTCACCTTACTGGTCGGTTGCTCCACCCCCGAAAAAGCCTCGATCACCAGCAACGATCCCTCCTTATCCATCCCCGCCATCGAGCAGGCCGGCCACAACCACGACACTTCGTCCATCTCCCAACTCGTCAAACATCTCGATAGCGACGACCCCGCCGTCCGCTTTTATTCCATCACCGCACTCAAGGAAATCACCGGAAACACCTTCGATTACCGATATTACGATGACGAAATCCATCGTTTGCCCGCCCTCAAACGCTGGCAGCAATGGCTGAAAGAACCAAGCGGCGCTCCAGACAAGCAAAACAGTGCTAAACCGCAAGACACAAATGCCCCCGCGAGCCAACACACTTGAGTTGAAGATCGCCTCCGACCCGGCTAACCTTGCCGCCGCACGCAAGTCGGTTGAGCAACTTTGCCGAACCGTCGGATTCGACGAAAACGCCATCGGCGAAATCGGCCTCTGCGTCAACGAAGCCATGGCGAACGTCATTCGCCACGCTTACAACAACGCCGTCAATAAGCCCATCGAAATATGTGCTTACTTCGACGGCCGGCAGATCGTGATCGCCATCCGCGACTGGGGCAACGGGATCGACCCGCGGCAACTTCCTAAGAAGCCGCACGACCCCCTCACCCCAGGCGGCATCGGCATGATCTGCATCGAAAAAATGCTCGACGAAGCTCGCTTCGAGCCGCAACGTGACGGCATGCTGCTCACGATGAAGCGATCCAAAACCCGTGCCGCCTGAGCTTGGTTATTCGGTGGGCCAGACATTCCTGTCTGCCTCATCGCGGCAGAAGTCGCCTGAGTTTGTTTATTGGTAAGCCAGACATCCTTGTCTGCCTTATCACGAAAGATTCGCCGATGGACCTCAAGACGCAAAGCGAGCTCATCCCCACCGCCCGCAAAGACGGCGACTCCGTCTTTGCCCGCGTCAGCGGCGAAGTCGATCTACACAACAGCCCCGACCTCCGCGGCGCGCTCCTCAACATCCTTTCCCAGGCCCAACCCAAAAAACTCATCCTCAATCTCGAAGCCGTCCCCTACATGGATTCCAGCGCCATCGCCGTCTTCGTCGAAAGCCTCCAAAAAATCCGCAAGGCCGGCGGCAAAATGTGCCTCACCAATCTCCAACCCAGAGTCAAAGGACTACTCGAAATCGCACGCCTCGACTCCATCTTCGTCATCTGCGCCGACGAAGCCGAGGCTATGAAAAAATAAAGTATCGCATTGTTAGCCCCGTCGCTTGCGACGGGTTTCGCGAAGCGAGCTTCGCGGTAGAATCAATTCAAGATTCGCGGACCAGGTTCCCAAATCCAAAATCCGCAATCCAAAATCCAAAATCGAATGAACCCCTTCCGCTCCATCATCCGCCCCATCACCAACCTCGGTGAACGCTTCATCTCCTCCATGGAATTCATCGGCGGAATGGGCTTCCTCTGGGGCGATACCCTCGCCTCCGCTCCCCGCGCCCTTCTCGCCAAGCGCGGCCGACGACTCGGCTGGGCAAACCTCTGGGCACAAATGGTCCGCGTCGGCATACGCTCCATCCCCATCGTCTCCCTCGTCGTTTTCTGCATCGGCGCCATCCTCGCTCTCCAGATGGCCCCCATCCTCCGGCAATACGGCGCCGTCGATCGCGTCGCCGACATCATCGGCGTCTCCATGTTTCGCGAGCTAGGCCCCCTCGTCAGCGCCATCGTCCTCACCGGCTTCGCCGGCGCTTCCATCGCCGCCGAAATGGGAACCATGGTCGTCTCCGAAGAAATCGAAGCCCTCGAAGCACACGCCATCCACCCCATCCGATTCCTCGTCGTCCCCCGCGTCATCGCCACCACCATCATGATGGTCTGCCTCGCCATTGTCGGCGACCTCATGGGCTCCGCCGGCGGAATGCTCATCGGCCGAACCCTTCTCGAAATACCCATCCTCCAATATCAAACACGCACCTTTGAAGCCATCAAAATGCAGGACTTCGTTACCGGTCTCATCAAGTCCGGCGTCTTCGGCGCTATCATCAGCTCCCTAGCCTGCTACCTAGGCCTCGGCGTCACCGGCGGCGCCCAAGGCGTCGGCGTCGCAACCACCCGAACCGTCGTCCTAACCATCGTCGCCCTAATCACCGTCGACCTCATCTTCACCGCCGCCTTTTATTTTATCGGATTCTAAAATGCATTATTCACCGCAGAGACACAAAGATCGCAGAGAGGAAATCAAAACAATAGAATTCTTACCTTCGTGCTTTCTTCGTGCCTTCGCGGCTCTTTTTTTCTCATTCCTCTCCGTGCTCTCCGTGTTCTCCGTGGTGAATAAGACCTAACCCATGCCCGACATCGCCATCCAAGTCGACTCCGTCACCAAGATCTACGGCACCCGTACCATCCTCGATGCCATCAAGCTCGACGTCCGCCAAGGCGAAACTCTCGTCATCCTCGGCGGCTCCGGCTCCGGCAAATCCACCCTCCTCCGACTCATGATCGGAAACGTCCACCCCAACGGCGGCCGCATCATCGGCCTCGGCAGATGCCTCGGCGATATGACCCCCGAACAACTCGACAACTACCGCAAATCCATCGGCGTCCTCTTCCAAAGCGGCGCTCTCTTCAATTCCATGACCGTCGCCGAAAACGTCGCCCTCCCCTTGCGCGAGCACACCGATCTCGCCGAAGAAACCATCGACATCATGGTCAAGATCAAGCTCGAGCTCGTCAGCCTCCGCGAGCACGCCGACAAAATGCCCTCCGAGCTTTCCGGCGGAATGAAAAAACGCGCCGGCCTCGCCCGCGCCATCGCGCTCGACCCCAAAATCCTTTTCTACGACGAACCCAGCGCCGGCCTCGATCCCGTCACCAGCGCCGAAATCGACCAGCTCATCATCGATCTCAACCGCAAGCTCGGCGTCACCTCCGTCGTCGTCACCCATGAAATGGATTCAGCATTTAGAATCGCCGACCGCATGGTGCTCCTGGATCGCGGAAAATTCATCGTCAGCGGTTCCCCCGAAGAAATGAAAAACAGCACCGACCCCCTCGTCCGACAATTCGTCCACGGCCTAACCGAAGGCCCCCTAACCGACCGCCGCCGCGCCGGCGGCTACGAGAGTGATTTGTTAATGGAAAATATATAAGGAAATGTTCGTTGTTAATTGTTAGCCGTTAGTTGGGTAATCTCCAAATCCCAACCACAACTAACAACTATCAACTAACAACTATCAACCCATGGAACGCAACGCCTTCAAAGCCGGACTCTTCATCGTCATCAGCATCGCCCTGATCTTCTTCGTCACCATCATGATCAAAGGCGTCGGCCGGATGACCGAACCCTCCAAAACACGCACCGTCCTCTTCTCCCTCGCCGACAACATCGGCGGCCTCCGCGTCGGCGATGACGTTCGTGTCGGCGGCCTCCGCGTCGGCATCATCAAGACCATCAACCTCATCTTCTCCGACAAAACCCAGAAAATCGCCATCGCCTTCACCGCACCCGCTCGCATCGAACTCCACCAAAACGCCCACATCGTCGTCGAATCCACCGTCACCGGCACCAGCGACCTCAACATAGATAATCTGGGCGACGGCGCACTGCTAGCCGACAACGACTCTCTCGCCGGCTCCCCCAGCGCTCTCGCCACCATCCTCGCCGGCGCTCAGCAGATCGTCCCGCTCGTCCGCGACACCATCGGCGATGTCAAAACAAAAACCCTGCCCAAGATCAACAACACCCTCGACAAGTTCGGCGGCACCGCCGACACCGGCAAGGAAGCCCTCGTCCAAATCCGCGATCTCTTCGGCGATACCAAATCCGATTTCCGCGGCACCATGAAAAATCTCAACAGCGCCACCACCACCATCGATCAAAAGCTCCCCGACATCATGGACAAAGTCGCCGGCCTGCTCACCAAAGCCCACACCAGCCTCGACCGAATCAACGTCGCACTCGAAGATGTGAAAACCACCGTCGCCAACGCCCGCGACATCAGCGCCTCCGCCAAGTCCGTCATCGTCGGCAACCGAAGCAAGCTCGAAACGATGATCGCCTCCCTCAAAGCCACCGCCGACAACCTGAAAAACGCCTCCGCCGAACTCCGCCACAGCCCCTGGCGGCTTTTGTACAAACCAACGCCGGCGGAAGTCGCCAACCTCAACATCTACGACACCGCCCGCCAATTCGCCGACGGAGCCAGCTCCCTCGACGACGCCGCCTCCTCCCTTCGCGACGCTCTAAAAGATTCCAAACAAGACCCCGCCAAAATCCAAAACCTGGTCGACCAACTCGACAAGAGCTTCCAAAATTTCAACGAAGTCGAAGACCAGTTATGGAAAAGCGTGAAAGAGTAAATTCCCAATGACCAAATCCGAATGACCAATAAAATCCCAATTCCCAATGACCAACAAAGATTGAGTCATTGGTCCTTGGTCATTCATTGGTCATTCGGATTTGGTCATTGGTCATTCCACCCACGCGGTTTTGCACTTTACGCCGTCTTTTGCATTTGCCGACTTGGGTGTTGTCCAACCCTCAATCTCCCCTATAATTAAGCCCGATCAAGGAGTTCCGTTTTCATGGCCCACATTATTGCCCAGCCCTGCATTGGCACGAAAGATACCGCCTGCGTCGCCGTCTGCCCGGTGGATTGCATCCACCCCACCAAGGACGAGCCAGACTTCGCCGCCGCCGAGCTGCTCTACATCGACCCCGACACCTGCATCGACTGCGGCCTCTGCGTCGACGAATGCCCCGTAAAAGCCATCTTCCCACAAGAAGATTTGCCCGCCGAATGGGCCGCCTTCATCGAAAAAAACGCCGAATATTACAAAAAATAACCTCTACCAATAAAAGCCCACCGCTCTGCGGTGGGACCAGGAAACCCCCATGAACCGATTCATTCCTCTATTCCTGATCGCTTTCCTAATTGGCTTTACTTTCC
>DATAPK010000262.1:0-17560 GCA_036265245.1 Tepidisphaeraceae bacterium
CTTGGGGAAGCTGGAGCGCGGGGCGCTGGGTGACGCGAAGTTGATAGCTGAGCGTGCCGGGGAGCATGTCTTTTGGGAGAGAAATTGGCAGCGGAGAATCAGGTGTGGCGATTGCGAATCCGCCGGTGGTGATGGTGGGGCTGGCGGGGCGGATGGGGATTTCGACGGTTTCGGAAAACGTTTCAGAGCCAAGCGTGGCAATGACGCGCGCGTGCGCGACGCCGGCGGATTTGCCCGCGAGGAGATGCAGGGTTTGGGTGGACTGGCCGTTGGCTGCGATGGTGATGGGGGATAGTTGGATCTGTTTTTGGCCGTTGGAGTCGAAGGATAATTTTGAGGAATCGTCGAGAATTTGTACGGCGATTTTTGTCAGGCCGATTGTGGAAGTGTTGTTGAACGCGGTAAGCGTGACGCTGAAGGAATCGCCGGGGGCGACGAAGCGGGGCCAACTGCTTTGCACGAGCAGGGGTGAGCGGACGAGCACATCGGAATCGGCGCAGCCGAATTTGGCGCCAGCGTCGGAGACGGCCATCACGCGGAGCTTGCCGACGAATTGCGGGAGCGGGAAGCTGGTTTGGGCGAAGCCGTTTTGATCGGTGTGGAGGATGCCGCTGACGAGTGCGACCGGACGGACGCGCTTGGCGGAAATGGGGGTGCGGTGGCGATCTTCGTTTTCGTTGCCGGCGTCGCCGCCGATGGCGCTGGTTTTGTCGGGGCGGGCGACTTCGGGCATCAAGTCGCTGTAGAGGTCGGCGGAGGTGACGCCGAGCGCTCGCATCGTGAAGAAAAAGTTGAAGGGATCGGGCGTGACGAAGTTGGTGAGCTGGCAGATTCCTTCATCGACGGCGGCGACTTGGATTGCAGCATTGGCGACGGGTTTGGCGGTGGAATCGGTGATGCGGAGGCGGACGTCGAGAGATTCGTTTGGCCGAACCTCCGGCGGGGCAGTGATGGCGATGTTCAGGCGGCGATCGGTGTTGTCGATTTTGAGGCGCGTTACGCCGACGGCGCGATGGACGCGCCAGGCGGCGTTGGGATCGATCGGGCGAACGACGGTGGCGGTGACATAAGCGTTGGGCCTGCACTCGCCAGTGATCGCGATCGGCACGAGCAATTGGGATCGGGGCATGTCGATGACTTGCGTGCTGATCACGTCGTCGGTTTCGACACTGAGCAGCAATCGACCGGCGAAAGGGCTGCGAACGAGCACCTGTGCGACGGAGTCGGTGGGAAATTCATCGGATACGGTTTTGCGGGCGTTTGTGGGTTGAGTGGTTGCGACCATAGCCGGAAGAATCAGCGGGCGAAGTTTAGCGAGCAGCGCGGGCTGGGTTGCGCGCAGCGCATCGGAGAGAGGCGGGGCGGGGAGGAGCGACAGGTCAAGTTTTTCGGGGTCTTCGCGGCTGATGTTGTCGTCCCAGCCGCCGAACGTTGCGACGAATGAGATGGAGGTGATTGCGCCGTTGTGGCCATCGCACACGCGCAGCACATAAGCGCCGCTGGTTGGTGGGGAGATGGAGATTTCGCCGCGGCCTTTGGTGATAGTGGCGCGGATTGGTTTGCCGACGGGATCGAGCTTGCGGGAGGAGTCGTAATGATAATGGCCGTCTTTGTAGACGAGTGTTGTGTTCCATGATTCGCGATAGAGCGCGGCGTCCAGCGTTGCATCACTATTGGAGGATGATCCATCGGGCGCGACGAGGGCAACGGGGATGGGTGTTGTTTCGCCGGGTTTGGGTGGGAGATCGGGAGATTGGATTGCGATGTATCGATCGACGACGTCGATGTCGGCTTGGCAGTTTGAGGTGACGCCGCGGCCGCCGGGTTCGAGGACGGAAGCGGAGACGGTTAATTTCCATGGGCCGGGATAGGTTGGTGAAGAGGATTGGGTTGTTGGCGCGATGGGTTCGGTTTTTTTGGATCGGTGGGATTGAGTGTGCAGCGGTTGGCCGGAGGTGTCGGCGAGCATTGCGATGAGATCGAGGGGGGCGTGGGCGGTGCCGTGATCGTCGAGCAGATCGGTGTCGATTTCATTTCGGTGGCCGAGGGGTTTTGCTTCGTTGAGGACGGATGCGGTGTCGGCGGTGTCGCCGAATGTCCAGCCGTTCCAGGAGGGCGGGGCGAAGGGGATGGGATCGAGCCGCGCGACGACGTGGGTTTGCAAGCCAGCGGCGGGTTTTCCGAAAAGCCAGTCTCCCTGAATGGTGGCGGCGATGGTTTTGTCGGCGAGACGAAGTCGTGGCGGGGAATCGGTTTGATCGGCGTGGCCGAGTTTCACGGTTGCTTTCAAGCGGTCGGGGATAAATTCTTCGACTTGAAAGGTGACGCTGCCGAAGATTTCGCTTTCGCCGGGTAGAGAGACGCGGGCGGTCCATCGGCCGGTGGTGAGATCATCGGGCAGAGGTAAATCCCATGATGCGTTGCCGTCGGCGTCGAGCTTGGTGACGGTGGAATTCCAATTGCGAAGGTCGGGGCGGAGGATGTTCCAGCGGATGGGGAAGGGGGGCGGCGTGGAGTTGTCGGGGCCGCGGACGATGGTGCGGAGATGAACTGTTTCGCCGGGGCGATAGACGCCGCGATCGGTGTAGACGAAGGCTTCGTGGCCTTTTTGTAAATAGGGTTGGCCGGTGGTGTCGGCATTGCCGAAGTTGAGTTGGCTGCTGCGCAGATCGAGCCAGGTGAGATCGGAGGAGGCGCGATCGGCGATGACGACGGCGCAGTTTTCGCCGGAGGCAGGATCGATGGGGGCGATCGTTGCGAGGCCGTCGGCGTTGGTGGTCGCGGAGCCGAGCAATTGATTTTTATCAGAGAATGCGCGGACGCGCACGCCCGCGAGCGGCTTAGCGCTGGCAAGGGAGAGCGCCCAGACGGTCAGCCCTTCGCGCGTGCGTTTTGCGGATAAGCCGATGTCGGAAAGAGTGACGACGGCGCTGGCGGAATTTTGGCCGGCGTCTTCGTCATTGTCTTCATCGGTTTCGGATGGCAGCGATTTTTTCGGATCATCGGCGGCGATTTGAATGCGATAGACGCCATCTTTCGCGGCATCCGCGGGCAGCAGATCGTCCAGGGCGATTTGCAAATCGTGCGTCTGATTCTTTTTGGTGGATAGATGCAGTTTGTTGGTGGCGATGGGATGGGCGAAATCGTCGGTTTGCAGAGTCTCGGAGAATCGATTGCCGGTGTTTCGCCAGGCGACGAGGTTGTTGTCATAAACGCGCGTGATGCTGACGCGAATGTCGGAGATGTTGATCGCGTGGGCGAGAAGGGTGCGATTGCCGCGCGAGCCGAGATAGCCGGCGTCGTGCTCGAACCACAGGCTGGGCGGAAAGTCGGGGACGAAGACGCTGAGGGTGTCGCCGCGCGGATATTTTTGGGGATCGCTGCTGGCGGAGGGTTTGGCGATGGTGATGGCGTAGCGTGTGGCGGGCTGGAATGCGCCGACGAGTTGCACGCCGTGGTATTCGGGGTTGAGCTGAAATGGGATCTTGGGTTCGATGCTGAGCATCGGGTGAAGGATGTCTGGGGTTATGTCGCCGTTGAATCGGAGGCGAAGGGAAACGTCGCCGCGTGCGGGGGTGTTGGCGTTCAATTCGGTTGCGAAGAGGGCTTCGCTGATCGGCAGGGAGCGCTCGACCATCTGCGTCAATCCCAGCGGCCCACTTGTCCCGGACAATCCGGCGGCCAATCGCACGTTCAGCGATAGCGCACCCGATGCCTGCCGCAGCATCGGGATCGATTCGGTGACGACGCGCACGATGCTGCCCTCGGCCTGCCCATACAGTTCGCATCGCAGCGGCTTTGCATCGGGCCCGAAGATCGACAACGATTTCATCACATCGCTGGCGAGCACGTTGTCGCTGAATTGCATTTCGAGAATGGCGCGATCGTCTCCTTCGAATCCGATCTGTGTTACCGAAATCAATGACAGCGGGGTGGTTTGAAGTGTCGAAACAAATGGTTTGGCGAGTTGGAATCCTTGCGCGGAGCGCAAATGCTCGGGTGAAAGCGTCACACTGACGCGCGTGGCCTTGGGAAGATTGCCGGCGGGGGTGAATGTGAGGGTTCGCGAATCGTCCCAGCGCCATTTCCCCGCGATGACGGGTGAAAATGCGCCTGGCGTTCCTTGATCGATCGTATCGCGCATCTCCAGATTGAATTGCCAGGCGAGCGTGGTGGCCGGCCCGAGGGTCGCGCTCTCGCCCGGCGAAAAATGCTCGATGCGCAGGACATCGGCGCGTGGCCGAACGAATCGGTCATAAGCGATCCACGCGGCAAGATTTGCCAGCGCAAAGAGAGAGACGACGACCCAAAATCGCCGGCTTCCTGCCAGCGTGCCCGTGGGGTGCGACATGCGATTCCTCCATGAATCTGAGTGGGCAAACTAACCCGGGAAAAGGCGAATGCAAGGGAGAAAAAAAGTTTGTGTGGATGGTTTTTGGGGGCATGGCCGGCCGTGAATCGGTCGCACTGTTTCAAATAATTTAGTCGTAATTTCAAAGAGTACAGAGTGCATTGTGTGCCGGTACATTAGAAACGATAAGCAGAGGAGACATTTCGATGCGAGTGCGGAAATTTCGGCGGCGTCAAGGTTGTGGGGTGTTTGCGATGGGGCGGTTCGCTGCTTTATTGGTTCTCGTAACACTCTCTGCGGCGCAAGGCCAGGAAACCAAACCTTCGGGGCCGCTGCCGGGCCAGGCTTGGAGCTTGCCATTATCCGCCAATGCCAAACTCGATATGGCATGGATTCCGCCGGGCACTTTTGTCATGGGCAGCCCGGCGTCCGAGCCAATGTCCAAAGCGGATGAACATCTGCAAACGCAAGTCACCTTGACCCGCGGTTTCTGGATCGGCAAAACGATCTTCACCATCGGGCAATGGAAAAGTGTCACCGGTTTGGATGTGCGCGGGCAATTGAGCAAGGTAATTCACGATGACACGCTCTATGATCTGGGTGGAAAAAAGCAGACGGTGCGAGATTTCATGCGCTTCTCGGTAGACGCTGATGCCGGCCGATATCTCTCCGGCGAAGGGGAAGATCTGCCCATGTATTTTGTCAGTTGGAACGATGTGATGGAGCTATGCAAAAAACTGAATGATCGCGAACGCGCTGCCGGGCGGCTGGCGGAAGGATATGAATATAATCTTCCCACCGAAGCTCAGTTTGAATATGCCTGCCGGGCGGGCACGACCGAGGCGACTTATGCGGGCCCGCTGATTATGAAAGGGCGCGCCGCGCCAATGCTGGAGAAGATCGCCTGGTATGATGCGAATAGTCCCGACGGCTACACGGGTAAGGGATTTAATGTGGGTGGGCGCACGGGCGGGCCTCACCCGGTTGGACAAAAGCAGCCTAACACATGGGGTTTATACGACATGACGGGGAACATTTGGCAGTGGTGCCGCGATTACTATGGGCCGCTTGCGGGCGGCAAGGTCTCCGATCCCACTGGCCCGGCGACGGGGATCGATCGTGTCAACCGCGGGGGCAGTTTTGGCAGCGGCGCGGGAGACGAGCGCTCGGCCGATCGCGCAAAAAATCCCCCAGCCGAAGCCAGCGCCTATCGTGGCTTTCGCATCGCGCTTTGTCCGGTCATCCATTCCTAACGGTCTTTCACGGCTCCTTGGGCCTTACCGCGAGACAAGATGAAGTCAATGCAAGTGCAATTAAGCTCCTTCTCGAAGCTCCAGCGGGGTCTTTGAATACATTCGACGGCAAAAGCGAATCAATTGGGATGGGCTGCCAAAACCCATTTCGTACGCGATTTGCTTGATTGGCATGGCGGAGCTGAGAAGCAATGCGCGGAGGCGGTCGCCGCGCACTCGGTCGATTTCATTTTTGGGTGAATGCCCCACACACTCGACAAAAGACCGGTTTAGTTGCTGCCGGTGAACGCCTAGTTGTGCGGCGATCTGGTCGACGACGACAGGCTCGCGGATGGCGCGCGCTTGAATCAGGCGCATGGCCTCGCAGACGGTGAGGTCGTCAAAACCCATCACCCGCGTGCTGCCGCGCTGCACGACTTCTTTGGGAGGAATTCGGACGACCACGCGTCGATTGGGTGATTCGCCGGACATGCTGCGATCGAGTTGCCGGGCGGCTTCATACCCGATCAGGTCGCCGTTGATGCGGATGCTGGACAAGGCCGGCACCGTGCTGGCGCAGGCCAAATCGTCATCATTCACGCCAAGAATTGCCAGTCGCTCGGGGACCTGAATATTGGATTGGCGCGCGGCGCTTACCACCACCGAAGCGATCCGGTCATCGGCGCAGAACACGGCACACGGAAGCAGCAGAGTGGAGAGCCAGCTTTTCAGCTTTCGCGTCCCATGCATCATTTCGTGCCAATTTGAAAACAAGAGCGGCAACTGTGCCTGCCGACAGTGAATTTTTAACTCCCGTTCAAAACCGTGCTGCCGTTCATAAGAAAATGCGTTGGTTTCTATGCCAACAAACGCAACGTAGGGTAGACCAAGCGACATCAAATGCGCCGCAGCCAATCGCCCGATTTCGGTATTGTCGGCACAGACGGTCGGAGCGGTGTTCGGACGATCCGGCGTGTGAGCATAAACGACCGGACAATCTATCTGTGGCAACCGTTCCCACGCATAACCGGCCACGATGCCATCCAGCTTGCCATAATCATCATCGCCCAGCACGACATAGAACTCTGGCTGGTCATGCGCGACAACGATGCTCCAGTTGCCGCGCTCGCTTGCGTACTTGGCGACTCCGGTGGCCATGTTACGCGTGGCACTGGTGAGAAGATTTAAGAAGACACCAACGCGGCGCTCCACTCCGATTGAGGAAGATGCGCTATTCGGAAGTTTGTTGTTTCTTCGTCGCAAAACTTTCCTTCACTAATTGCGGAAACCTGATCCTGTCGCTCAATGTTCAGGGCAAAATTGCGTTGTGCAAAATGGTAATCATCCGTCGATCCTAGCCCGAAGTCTATTTCCAATCTCAGCCAACTCAACCTGCTTTTGCGACAACTAGATGATCACTGTGGCTGATCGAAATATTCGCCTGACAAATCCGGTATTTTGCGTAAGTAGTCCATTCTCCGGCTTTTGAACAATCCATGTATATCCAAACCGCATCGGCGCTTCGCATGCTATGTGCATTTTGCCAATCGAAAAGCTGCAAAATGCGCGTTTTATCGCCGACTGTTTAGGTAAACGTTTACTGAAAGTCGTCAGGCAATGCTGGGTTCAGGTCTTAGCGGAGAAAATCACATGTCAAAGCGCGCGATGGGTGGTACTGGCTGTCGTCGGTTTGGTCGTTGTTCCCGAAAACAATTTAATAAAATCGCCTTGAGCGCCGTGGCGGCCGCCAATTTAGTGACGGCGCTGACCGTGCAGGGCGTGACCCGCACGTGGGTCGGGCCGGCGAGCGGAAGCACCTGGGAGACCACCGCGAATTGGACCGGAACTGCTTTACCTGTTTCGGCCGACATCGCATTGTTTAACGGCAACGATCAGACCAACAATACGAATCCCGGCACGAGCCCGGTTTCGGTGGCAATCAACGCTGCCGAAGGTGGCCAAGGCGCCAACACCGGCGAAATTCTGAATGTCGGTTCACTTCAAACCACTGCTTTAGGACTTGTGTTGAATACTTCGGGGGCGAATCTGCGTCTTCAGGGTATGAACGTGGCTGCCGGCGCTGGCCCGTTGTCGTTTACGACCAATACCCCGGGGACAAATATTGGGACGCTTGTGCTTGGCGCTGGATCCCTCAATCAGGTTTGGACGAACAGTTCGTCGAACACGGTGTCGATTAGCTCGGATGTGCGCCTTGCATTTGGCGGCGGGGCAGCCAATTTCAATTTGACCCTGGCTGGATCGGGCAATTGGGATTGGGCGGCGGGTTTTATTAACCCGGGTTGCTCGATCACCTACAACGGAGCGAATCCCACGTCGAGCCTGACGTTTTCGGGCAACACCGCTGTGGGGACGCTGCTGAGCGCCGCAGGCAATCCCAATGCCCTGGTCGTGCGCAATGGAACCGTGGTGATTCCCACCAATGGGATCTTCTTTTCAAAGGGCAGCGTTGATATTGGCGCGGGGAGCGTGAGTAGTGGCGAATCGGGAAGCCTTATCCTCAGCGGGACGGGTTCTCTCACAGCAACCACCGCCCTGACGCTTGGCACGGCGAGCAATGCCTTCGGGCAACTGAGCGTGCAGGATTCGGGCAGCCTGAGTGTCGGCAGCGGTATTTTTGTCGGTGCGGCCAGCACCGCCGGTTCGACTGCGAGCGGCATTCTCAACATCAGCGGCGGGACGATCACGTCGACGGCCACCAGCGACGGTTCGTTTGTCGTCGGTGGAAGAGTCACCGGCATCAGCGGCGGAAGCGGGACGATCAATTTGTCTGGCGGTGTGATCTCTGCGGCCAGCAATGTCTGGATCGGTGGATTTGGTTCGGGCACGGTCAACGAATCTGCAGGGAGCTTCGTCGCTGCCAACTACATTTCGCTGGGTCGGCAGGCTGGATCCAATGGCACGTGGTTGCTGACCGGAGGCAGCCTCAGCTTTACGGGCGGGGCGGCCTCAATGACGGTCGGCGAGGAGGGCACGGGCACGCTCAACATTGGCACGAGCACGCTGACGCTGCCGGGTGGATTGAACGTGGGTTTGGCGGCGACTGGTTTGGGCAATGTCATGATTGGCGGCACGGCGACGATCATCACGTCGCGGGTGGCCGGCGGCGCTGGGCAGGGAACGTTTAACTTCAACGGCGGCACGCTCCAGGCCACGAACATCGCCAGCACCAATTTCATGACTGTCACCGACGCAACCGTCGGCACCTTTGGCGCGGTCATCAATACTAGTGGCAATAGCCTCGCGATTACTTCGCCGATGTTGCATAACGCGGCCGCGCCGGCGGTGGATGGCGGGTTGAACATTTACGGCGGCGGAAATCTTACGCTTACCGGCAGTACGACCTTCACCGGCCCGATCAATATCAACAGCGGCTCCTTGAATCTGGGCAACGCTTCACACACGGCGATTTCCGCATTCTCGATGGCCGGCGGCAATGCGTTCGGCTTGACCAACAACGCAGTCGATACATTGTCCGTCAACGGCGCGATCAGCCTGGCGGGCGACACGCTGAACCTGGAAGTCGGCAATACCGCCATGGACGAAATCAGCGCCGCCGGCGCTGCGACATCCACTGGAAGCAATGTAATCAACCTGAGTCTCGTCCCTGGGCAGAGCATTGGTTCTGGAATGTTCACGGTCCTTCACGCCGGCGGTGGTTTGAATCCGGCCGCCTTCTCCATCGGCACGAAACCGCTCGGCTTCTATACCGCAGATCTGAGTTCCTCGACTTCGACGGACATTATCGTTTCGATCAATAGCAATCCAACGCCAAGCACGGCTTATTGGACAGGCAAGACCGGCAGTGCAAATTGGGCGGCTTCAGCGGGCGGTTCGAGCACCAGCAACTGGTCAACCGATGCAGCGGGCACTTCCGATGCCGTGCAAGTGCCAGGCGGCAATACAGACGTCATTTTTGTTGCCACCACCGCCAACGGCAGCGGAGGTCTGCTTACAACGACCCTCGATTCCACGTATTCCGTCAAGAGCCTCACGTTTGACGTGCCCGGTGCCCAGAGCATCGGTTCAACCGCGATCAACACCAACGGCAATAGCCTGATCATCGGAGCCAATGGCCTGAACATGGCGGCCACTTCTGTTTCCAGCGGCAATATCTCGGGCTCGGGAACGGTCGTGATTAATGGCGCGCAGGCTTGGACAAACAACGGCACGCAAGCATTGAATGTCTCGACGCCAGTGAATGCATTGGCGGGCGCTACCACGCTCACGATCGGCGGCACGGGTTCGGTGACGATCAACGGCCCCATTGGAAACGGAGGCGGAACGGTATCGCTCGTGGTCTCAAACCCGGCGACGACGCTCGGGGGCACCAGCACCTACAACGGCACCACCACGATAAATGGCGGCGCGCTAATCGATGTGACGGGCAAAATCTCCAGTGAGACAACGGTCGCCGCGGGTGGCACGTTGCGGCTCGACGGGGGAACCGATTCATTCGGCGACGCAAATACAATCACGCTTGCGGGTGGCTCGACGCTCGACCTGAGTGCCAGCGGCGGCGCGAGCAAGAGCGAAAGCGTCGGCGCCGTGCTTGGCACAGGCGTCGTCACGCGCAGCACCGCTGGCGTGAGCACGCTTCTTGTCGGGAACACCGGCTCGTTTAGCGCCGTGATCCAGGACGGCAGCGGCACGATGAATTTCGGAAAAACCGGCGCGGGCACTCTGTCGCTGACAGCGCTCAACGGCTATAGCGGAGCAACAGTTGTTGGCGGCGGCTTCCTTCAGGCAACCGAAGGAGTCGGCTTCCCGACCAATGGCAACCTCAGCATGTCCGGGGGATTGCTGGTCACATCCGGCACTCTCACCCGCACCATTGGTTCAACCGACTCGGGCAGCGGGAAGCTGTCGTCGTCCGGCTCAACAGGATTTGTCACAGATACGGCCGATCTGACGGTGACGCTGCAAAATGGCGGATCGCCGATCGCCTGGGGCGGCGGCGGGACTTTCAACGCCTCCACGCTGGTGTTCAATACGACGGGCTCCACTCACAACGTCACGCTCAACGCCGATCTGGCGATGGATGGCGGCAGCCGCGGCATTATCGTCAACGCCGGGAGCCTTACATGGAATGGCGCGCTCTCCGGCGGGGCGGGCGGAACATTGGCCCTCACTGGAAACGGCACGCTGAGCGTGGCGAACGGCAGTGCCTTCGCCGGCGCTGTCAACGTCGGAAGTTTTGGCGAATCCACCGTTGTTCGTGTGCTTGCGAGCGATGCACTGGGCACGGGCGTGATGGCGATTGGCACGGGCGATGGAGCAACCAATGCTGAAATCCAATTGATCGACGGGGCGGGCGGCATCACCTTGCACAATCCGACGATCGCTATTCCGCAACGCAATACCGGCTCGCCTGGGATTGAAAACGTCAGCGGTAACAACACGATTACCGGGAATATTCAGTTCGGCTTCGGCGGCAATGGGGCCAAGATTCAGTCAGATTCTGGTGTTCTTACGCTGACGGGAGGCATGCAACCGGTTGCCGGCGCCTCGACCCGGACGGTTACATTAAGTGGCAATGGCGTGGAGTCGGGAAGCATCTCGGGCGCTATCGCGATCATTCAGGGAGCCGGGACTTGGGATTTCAGTGGCTCGAATAACTATACCGGAGGCACGACTGTCTCCGCGGGCACACTCATCGCAGACGCAAGCAGCACCACAGCGTTCGGCGCCGGCACGGTCACGGTGAACAATGCAACGTTGCTCGTGAACGGACCCGGCGCGATCGGCGGCGTGGCCGCGACCGCGCTCAATGTCAACAACAGTCTGGTCAACCTGAATGCAAACAATTCGTTCGGCATCGGTAGTGTCACGATGAATGGCGGAACGTTGAACTTGAATGGCACAGGCGCGATCGGCGGCACGGGATCGGCCTCGCTTACGGTCAGCAGCGGTTGGGTCAATGCCACGGTTGCTAACGCAACGGGTTCAGCCGTTACCATCTCCTTGAATGGCGGAACGACCGTGATGGGCAATCCGCAGGCGTTTGGCGGAGCCAGTCTCACCGTCAACACCGCCACGCTCGATGTTCAGACCGACGGCGGCGACAACGCCTACGGAATTAACATGTCGTCCCTCAATGCCGGCACGATCATCGCCAATCGTGCAACTTCGGGAGCGCCCGTCACTCACAACTTCGGCCTGCTCAATATGGGAATCAGCACCTCGATCACCTTCGTGGGCGGATCGAAGGTTACCGGCGGCGTTCCCACGATCACTTTTCTGGGCATGAATCTCAACAGCCAGTTTGGCGGGACAAGCGTTCTCAATCCGATCGGCGCGGTCGTTTCAGTTGGCACTGTCAATACGGCCACAAGCAGCGCCCTGGCCAAGACCCTGGAGTTAAGTGGTTCAACAACCGGCAACACCGTTACCGACTCGATTGCCGAGGGAAACAATACGTTGAGCGTGACCAAGTCGGGCCCGGGCTCGTGGATACTCAGTGGTGACAACAGCGGCTATAGCGGCGTCACCACTGTGAAGGGCGGGACACTTGAGTTGACCAACGGCAGTGCGCAATTTCCCGTTTTCAACAATTCGATCGGTGCTGACGTTCAGGGCGGGCGACTCGTCCTCGATTACAGCGGATCGAGTATCGCGGGGCAGGTGCGCGACACGGTCCACAGCGGACACATTATCGATAGTGTCGCCACGACCGGCGTTGGTGTCGCCTATTTCGATAACGGCTCGACGGCTGTCACGGCTCGTCCTGATCTATTCGGCGACGCCGACGGCAACAACGTCGTCAATCTGCTGGACCTCAACGCGGTGGCCACCGATTTCGGCATGAGCAGCAGCGAGCTCTGGAATCAGGGCGACTTCAACTACGACGGGGCGATCAACATCGCCGACTTCAACCTGCTCGCGAGTAATTTCGGCCAAACCTTTATACCCACTCCGTCAACGCTGCCTGCTCCGTCGGCGCTGGGGGCGTTGGTACCCGAGCCAGTCAGCGCCGCTGTGTTTTCGCTGCCGCTACTCGGCCTACGTCGGCGGCGACGGAGATCGACGTAACCCTGCTCAGGAGTAAAGCGAATCGCCGTCGGAATAATTAGTTAAAGGATTCTACGTGTTATTTTGTGCTGCCTGTATTTTCGTGCTTGTTTTCCTTTCGCTGGATGTGGTGGCAGTCCGCTCACGCAAGCTGCCCAGCATCTCCGGGAGCATCGTTCTAACCGACGAGTCACTTGAGAGTTTCAGGTTGATGGGAAGGCAACGTGAACTGGCGACCAGCCATGTGCTAAACGGGACGGGTAAGCCGTTCAGCAAGGTGCTGCGAGTGAGCACTGTTTCTGCGGCGCGGAGCGAATGGAACGTGCAGCTTGTGGCCGCGATTGATTCCAGCGTGAAGACCGGCGATGTGCTGCTGGCCCGCTTCTGGATGCGCTGCATCGGATCGATGACGGGCGAAGGTTTCGTCACATTCGTTTATGAGATTGCATCCCCGGAGTTCGACAAAGCCGCTGAAGCGCGCCTGGGAGCGGGAACTCAGTGGACCGAATGCTGTATTCCATTTCGCGCCGCGCGCGATTTCCCGGCTGGGGGGACACAAGTCTGCTTTCGAGTCGGATATGACCGCCAAACGATTGAGATCGCCAGCATTCAGATTGTCAATTACGGCAATGGTGCGACGCTGGAAGACCTCCCTCGCGCGCGGGTGAGTTATGGTGGACGCAACCGAGACGCCGCCTGGCGTCGAGCGGCCCTTACGCGAATCGACCGGCACCGCAAGGCCGATCTGACGATCAAGGTTGTCGATTCATCCGGCCGATCAGTGCCGAACGCGAAGGTTCGCGTCGAACTGAAACGTCACGCGTTTCGTTTTGGCTCATGCGTCGCCGTGGATCACCTGCTGGATCCCTCTCCCGACGGCGACGAATACCGCAATGTCGTTGAAAAGAATTTCAACTGCGCCGTTTTCGAGAACGAGATGAAATGGCAGGCGCTCGATTCGGGCATCTCGCCAAGGCTGGATCAGGCGCTGCAATGGCTGCGATCGCGCAACATTCAGGTGCGTGGACACAATCTGGTCTGGCCGGGCTGGAAGTGGCTGCCGCCGAAATTGAGGCAGTATGCAAATCAGCCGGATCAATTGCGGCAGATCACCGCCAGGCACATCACCGATGTGGTCAGCCACTTTCGAGGCAAGCTGATTCAGTGGGATGTCGTCAACGAGCCTTACACCAATTTTGATCTGATCAATCTGCTGGGCGGGCGCGATGTCCTGCTCGACTGGTATAAGCTGGCGCGGCAGGCGGATCCAAAATGCAAGCTGCATCTCAATGACTACGGCATTCTTGAAGGCGGGCCTGATGGGGCACATTCGCAGGATTTCTACAGCAACATCAAATTCCTGAAAGACCATGGGTTGGTGGATGGGATTGGAATTCAATCGCATTTCGCCGCCGCACTGCCATCACCGATGCAGGTGCTGGCGACGCTCGACAGATTCAGCGAACTCATGCTGCCGATTGAGCTGACTGAATTGAGCCTCAACATCGATGACCCCGATCTGCAAGCCGACTTCATGCGCGATTTTCTCATCGCCGTATTTTCGCATCCAAATGTGCATGGCCTGATGCTCTGGGGATTCTGGGAGCAGCGGCATTGGCGCCCGCAAGGCGCGTTGTGGAACGCCGATTGGTCGATTCGCCCGCACGGACAGGCATGGATGGATCTCGTTCACAGGGAATGGAACACGCAAATCCAATCGAGCACGAACGATGAAGGAACGGTCAGCGTGCGCGGATTCCTCGGTGAATACGACATTGTTGTATGCGTTGACCGGAAGACAACCAGCGAATGTGTCGAACTCACTTCAGCTGGCCGCTGCATAACTTTGATGATGCCGTGAGATGGATCTCGTTAACGCCAAATTTCAAATGGTGCGCGGCATGAGCCGGCGGGTCACCGTCGATATCGATAATGCAAGTCAACGTCTACCCGCCGGCTGCACGTCGGCTCGTTCTGCGGGCGATTCTGTTCGGCAAACTCATTTCTCGGAGGCCACTGTGCGAAAGACTCCACTTTCCGACGGCAGAGCCGACGGCTTTACTCTGGTCGAGCTTCTTGTCGTGATCGGCATCATCGCCGTGCTCATCGGAATACTCCTGCCGGCGCTGAACAAGGCGCGCGAGTCTGCTAAGACGCTGCAGTGTGCCTCGAATCTCCGCCAGATCGGCATTGCGCTTCAGATGTATACGGGCAGTTACCATGGCAGTCTTCCACCGGGCTTCTGCCAGAATCCCGATCTGACTGTGTACAACTGGACCTCCTTGCTCGTTGCGATGATGGATCACAAGGGAGGCGAAACCAACAGCACCTCCGACCTGGCGACTGGCGGAGCCATAAGCGGTTTTCGGAAAACATTCCTCTGCCCCTCCGTCCAGGCATTGGGATACACCGACTTTGACAAGACCGATATTGGCGTCTCTCACTACCTGTCGCATCCGCGACTGATGCCCAACATTAATGCTACTGACCCATTTACGAACGCCCCGTTCAAGCCAGCCATCCTGTCAAAGGTCAGACGGAATGCGGATATTATCCTGGCTTTCGACGGCTCGATGAGCCTTCTCACGAACGTCGGTCAGTTTTCCGCATATAGCGGCTCGCCCTATTATCGCCCGCGTAATAGCATGCCAGTCGCAGACTTGATCGACAACGGCAATCTATTCCTGAGAAGTTTCTTCTATACTGACTGGTCAAAAACAAACCGGCGGGGCGACACATCTCTCGATCTAACACCGATGAATGCGCAAACCGGCAGCGCCAGCACCACCGGCGTCAAGCCCAACACCGATGTCGATACGAACGACCGAAACTTCCGCTTCCGCCACAGTGGAGACATGGTGATGAACGCGCTCTTTTGCGACGGCCATGTCTCGACCTTCACCGCGAACCGGAAACAGCTAACCGCAAATCCGCCCAGGGCTGGCGAGTTGACGTGCAAATACATCTACATCGACCACTAGCGTCTTATTACATAACGAATTGGGGACGTTGCAGGTACAGTCAGGGCGGACGCGCTACTCATGGCCGAACCCAGCCCGTGCCGACGGTGACATAGATCGCCAGTCTTTCATCCACATCACAATTAAGACGCAAGCTGTCCGCGCATTTCGGCCGCGTATTGATCGGCGTTGAGGCCGGCGAGCAGGTGAAGCGTGTCGCCATCGACCTTGACGACGGCCACAATCCCGGCGTCTCTCAGAGCGGAATTGCGAACCTGTGACTGGTCTCGCACAACCAGGCGCAAGCGTGTTTCGGCACAGGCATCGACGCGAACGATGTTGGATTTTCCTCCAAGTGCGGCGATGTAAGCGTTGGCCTTGCGAGCAGCATCCGGATCGCGCAGCGGCGGCTTCAGGCCATCGGGCGCTGGAGGGGGCGCCTTCACTGGCGAAGGTTCTTCGATTTCGTCCGCCTCTGGTCCGGCAGTCTTGAGATATTCCTGCATGTCGGTTTTGAGATTCTCACTTTGCGTGCCGAAGATCGCCTGCACACCGTCGCCCAAGACGACCACACCGGCAGCGCCCAGCGCCTTGAGCCTGTCGATGCTCGTTTTGGTCACATCGTTGAGTTTTACGCGCAGGCGCGTGATGCAAGCGTCGAGGCTGGCGATGTTGCTGCGCCCGCCGAATGCGCGGATAAGCTGAAGCGCGAAGCTGCCGCCGCTGGTGCTGCGGGCGGCCTTGGTTGTTTCATCCTCCACTTCCCGGCCCGGCGTCATCAGGTTGAATCGGCGGATCGCGAAAGAAAAGATGCCGTAATAGATGCCCGCATAGATCGGACCCAGCACCAGCAGCCAGACCGCACGGTGAGACTTGGAGAAGAGCACGATGTAATCGATCAACCCATGCGAAAATGTGAAGCCGTGCTTGATGCCGAGCACGACGCACAGCCCATAAGCCAGGCCCGCGAGCACCGCGTGGATCGCGTAAAGAAACGGCGCGACGAAGAGGAACGAAAACTCGATCGGCTCGGTGATGCCTGTGAGGAATGAGGTGAGGGCTGCGGAGATCATCAGCCCGCCGACCTTGGCGCGGTTCTCGGGGCGCGCACTGCGCCAGATCGCCAGTGCCCCGGCGGGCAGCCCCCACATCTTGAAAAGATATCCGCCGGCCATGTTGCCCGCGGTGGGATCGCCGGCGATGTAGCGGCTGATCTCGCCGTGAAGAACCTCGTTGGTCGCGGGATCGGTATAACTGCCGGCCTGGAAAAAGAACGGCACGTTCCAGACGTGGTGAAGTCCGAACGGAATCAGGGCGCGCTCGATGACGCCGTAAATAGTGAACGCCAGCGCCGGTCGACCATTGACGGCCCAGTTCGAGAACGCATCGATCGCGTGATCGATCGGCGGCCAGACGAAGCTGAGGATCACGCCGACGAGGATGACCGCAAATGCGGTGATGATCGGAACGGCGCGCTTGCCCGCGAAGAAGCCGAGATAACTTGGTAACCTGATCTTGAAGAATCGATTGAACACCGCCGCCGCGATGAAGCCCGCGATGATCCCGCCGAAGACGCCCGTCTCGATCGAGGGGATGCCCGAGATATCGACCGTCTCGATGCAGCGAAGTTTTGCGCACAATCCCATCGTCGCGAGGAAGACAACATAACCAACCGTGCCCGCCAGCGCCGCGACTCCGTCGTTTTCCGTCAACCCAATCGCCACACCGATCGCAAAAAGCAGCGGCAGATTCCCAAAGATTGCATTGCCCGACGCGGCCATCACCTGCGACACCGCCGCCGGCAGCCAGGAAAAATTCGCACTCCCCACGCCCAGCAGAATTCCCGCGACCGGCAAAACAGAAACCGGCAGCATCATGCACTTGCCGATTTTCTGAAGAACGGAAAATGCGTTTTTGAACGATGGCATATCGCGCCTCACGGTTCATGTTTCGTTGGGATCGGCAACCAGCGCCCGCACATCCGCTGC
>DATAPK010000263.1:0-3242 GCA_036265245.1 Tepidisphaeraceae bacterium
GCCGCCGTCTGCGCCGGCGCGGGCAGCAGTTTGCTCGATGATGCAATTGCGCAGAAGGCTGATTTTTATCTCACTGGCGAGATTCGGCATCACGATGCGCTCAAAGCCGTCAAATCAGGGATGGTTATTGTCTGTACGCTGCATTCCAACAGCGAGCGCGCCGCCCTTAAAAGGCTGCGGGACGCGCTGCGTCAGAAATTGCCGGGGCTGGAAGTTCTGTTGAGCCGGGAAGATCGCGATCCGTTTTCGGTTCGATGATTTCTCGCGGATCGGGAAAGGCGGCCCGAATTGCGTCGCTGATTTCTTCGCCGCGGGATTTCCAAAGATCGACAAATTTGGCGAGATAACTCTGCGCCCGTCGAATCGCCAGTGCACACAAATCGAGCACACGTTGCTGCATCGCCGCGTCGGTCGCGGGAAGAATTTGCTCGACGGAAAGTTCCATGGCGGTTTCGGTGAAAACGACAAAATCATGCCACGTGCCCAGCGCTTCCTGCATTTTTTTGAACGACCGTAGCACGTTTTTTGGAAGCTCATGCCCTTCGACTTCGGCCATCTCGACAGTATATCGAAGTAATTTCCCGGCGATGCGGATCGCGTGCGGATTCGCCGCCGGCGCGGTTTTGTCGGATTGATTCAGCAACGGGTCCGCCGCGGCGGTGAAATCGTCGAGCTGCCGGTGCAGCGAATGCGCCAGTAGCAAATCCACCTGTTCGCGCGCCGAGGCGATCTGCTCGCGCACGCCCCACCAGCTTCCGAGCTTCGCCAGCGTCTTGGCGGGCGGCGTATCGCTCAGCGCTTTCTTGAGCGCCTCTTCGCGATGAATTTGCAGGTGCTTTTCCATCCAGTTGATCGCCGCGGCGTGTTTTGGATAGCGCTTCAGATCGTCGAGATGCGAAAGCATGACGTCGGCGTCACGCAGCGGGCCGAGTTGTTTGCGCAGACGCTTCAGTGTTTTGGTGACGGGCTTGCGAGCCTTGGGCGGAATGACAGGCCGAAGCAGATCCATCGCGGCGCGGAGGCGACGAGTGGTAACGCGGGCCTGATGGATCGCATTGACATCGCCTTCATGTAACGCGGCGGAGACGAGGGTTCGCAATCGCTCGGCCAACTCGTCGGTGTAATTCGCTAGCGGGAAATCGTTGTTCTTGGTCTTGCTCACACGGGGGATTCTAATGGGGCGGAGGGATTTTCGCCTTGGCGGGCAGCAATCTTAATATTCGGCGGGATAGTTCAACTCATTCGCAGGCACATTGCGATTGTTGCATCTGGGGCCGGCGGGTCTGGGCGAAATGCTCGGCGCCGCCATGTTTGATGTAGTATCGCAGCAATGTTTCGGGGTCAGTCACTTCCTTGTTGTAGTACCGCGAACAATACCATCGGTTTACATCGCCCAGTGCTTCTTCGAGTTGCATCTGAACGTAACTTTTCTTGTCCATAGACCCTCATCGCAACGCTCTATCTACTTGGTGGAGTAGTAAGTCCGTTGCGCTCCAAAAAACCGCGGCCCAAACAGCGGGCCACACTTCTCAATTTCCTCCGAGTCTGCACGAGAGCGTTTCCGCCGAAAGCTTCGTCTATTTTCGTATGAACACGGCGTAAATGTTCAGTTAAAAGAGATCTGTAATGCCCGGCGCCGAGTCAAGAATAACCCACTTCGTATACAAATTGGAAGAAAAATCTTGCATACAGAAGTGTCGGATAACATTGGCTTAGAGGGTCAATCATTATCGGTTTTTGTGGGCGTGGCGTTGGCCTGATTTGGCATAAATGCTGATGATGTAAATAGTTCCGTTTCTTCGGCGGGGACGATTGCCGAACCGATTCCGCCGGCCAAGAGGCGATTGGCGAAGGCTTGAGACTGGTCTATCTCGCCGTGGACGATGAAAGCGTGGGTTTTTGGGGTGAGGGTGGGTTTGAGGAAGCGCAAGAGTTCGTCGGCGTCGGCGTGGGCACTGAGGCCGTGGATTGTGCGGACCTGGCAGCGGACGTCGTACCAGCGATCCAAAATTCGGACGCGTTTTTGGCCGTCCTGTAAGCGGCGGCCGAGGGTTTGGGGAGGAATCCAGCCAACGAAGACGATCATGTCGTTTGGGTTTCCGACGCTCTCGGTCAGATGGTGCAGGATGCGACCGAACTCGCAGGTGGGGCTTGAGGCGACGATCACGCATGGGCCTCGATCGCTGTTGATCTGTTTGCTTTGCTGCATGCTCGAAGCAAAGGTGACGGCGGTGCTGCAGAATGAACCGGTGGCGGCGATCATGGCCTGGCTTTGCTCGTCGTATTCCTGCGGGAAATCGCAGAGCACTTTGCTGATCTCGACGCCCATGGGGCTGTCGACGTAGATGGGGATGGGCGGGATTAATTTTTCGTTGATGAATTTCTCCATGTACCAGAAAACGGTTTGCGTGCGACCGACGGCGAAGGACGGCACGAGGAGTCGGCTGCGGGTGGCGATGCATTGCTTCACGGCTTCGAGAAATTGGGGTTCGATTTCTTTCATGGGGCCATGGGTTTTGTTGCCGTAGGTGCTTTCGGTGATGACCCAATCAGCGGGGCCGGGGAGAAGGACGGGATCGCGAAGGATGGGCGTGTCATAGCGGCCGACATCGCCGGTGAAGAGTAAGGTTTTCGGCGAGCCGTTTTCAGTTGTCTCCAGCCAGACATAGGCCGATCCGAGAATGTGGCCGGCGTCGAAGAAGGTGAAGGATGGCCCATCGCCGCCGGTGCGCGGGGTGACTTTGGTTTTTTGTCCATATTGCACTCGACGAAAAAGTTTGAGGATATCGTGCACATCCTTGCGCGTGTAGATCGGCTGGACTTTGGGCTCGTCGGGATTGCGCGAATGGTGGTTGAGGAAGTCGGCGTTTTCCTCCTGAATCTTGGCTGAATCTTCGAGGACGATGCGGGCGACCTCGGCGGTGGCGGGCGTGCAGTAGATCGGGCCGGTGTAGCCATTGCGGGCGAGCACGGGAAGTTTGCCGCAATGATCGAGGTGGCCGTGGGAGAGGATGACGGCGTCGATTTGCTTTGGGTCTTGGGGCACCCATCGATTGAATTGGTCGGCTTGTTCGCGCGGGCCTTGGAACATGCCGCAATCCAAAAGCAATCGCACGTTTTGGGCTTCGACGAAATGACATGACCCGGTGACGGTGCGGTCGGCGCCGCAGAATTGGATTCGCATTGTGGAGAAAGTAATCCGTGAAGCGGGTCAGGACAATATTGCGAAGAAACAATCTGAA
>DATAPK010000264.1:0-5681 GCA_036265245.1 Tepidisphaeraceae bacterium
AGTACACCTTCACCATCCACTCGAAAAAATCGCTGGACGTGAACCAATTCACCTCGCCACCTGTCTTCCAATGTGCGAATCGATTCGGCCAGCCTGATTAACTTCGCGGAGGACCGTTCCATGACCCCCTTGTATACCTATTTTCTTTCAACCCTGACCATGCTTCCCGCCTTGGTGGTTTACGTCCTTGCGCTGGCCGCCGCCCTCATTTTCTGGAGCCGCGCCCCCCGCGCCAGCCTCCTTACTCTGATCGGCATTGGTATTCTTCTGCTGCTGACTTTGGTTCAACCTGCCTTGCAGCAGCGGATCATCACGACATCGAGATCGAGCGCTTCATCGGTCGGCCAGACTTTGCAGGCCATGTCCCTGATCTTCAGCCTGCTCCGCTCGGCGGGCATGGGCGTCATTATCTGCGCCGTCTTCATCGACCGCCCCAAACTCGCCGAGCTCCGGGGCTTCGAACCCCTCCCGCCGCCACTTCCTCCGACACACTGACATCAAAAAATATTGGCCACAGAGACACAGAGGAAAAACACGAAGAAAGCATTTTATGAATTTCCCTCTTCCTCTGCGTCCTCTGCGCCTCCGCGGTGAATCCGCATTTCAAACCACCTTCAAAATCCGCGGCGAAAGAAACGCCAGAAACGTCCGCGTCACCCGCTGCCCCGTAATCTTGCCGATCGCATCTGCATAGCTCTCAACCTGCCCCCGATAAAACTCGACGCGCGCCTCCACCGTCTCCGCCGTCACCCGATCCGTCTTGTAATCCGCCACCACCAGCCCATCGCCCATCGCAATCATCACATCCAGCTTCCCGCGAACCATCACATGATCCATCGAATCCCCCGACACGTTCCGCACCGCCGCCGGCATCGCAAAATAAACCGGCAGCTCCCGGCGAATGTTTGAATGATGCTCCTTAAGCAACTGCCCCAGCTCGCTCGACATCAGCCATCGAATCGCCTCGATATCCACAATCCCCCCTTGCTCCGCCGAGATCACCTTCCGCATCGCCATCGCCTCGATCTGCTTCGCAATCTCGCCCGCATCTTTAGTTCGTGTGAAATCCAAATATTGAAGCACCAGATGTGTCGCCGACCCCACTTCCGTCGGCGTCGCCGTCTGTTCCCGCGCCACGCATTTTGGCGCAGCCAGTTCGACATCGAACGAAACCAAACCTTTCACCGACGCCGACTCTCCCCCCGGCGCCGCCCGTCCCGTTTTCGTCAACCCCGTCACCGACGCCACCGCCGAAACCTTCGTAAACTCTTCCCACGCATAAGGCCTGGTCAATTTCTCAATCACCCGGCTCGCCGCCGCATCCGCCGGCGGTGGGGGGGCAAGCTCCTCCAATTTGGCCAGCGATTTCCGATCCCTCGCCAACTCCGGCCTGCGCCCCATCTTCCCCGCCCACGCCTGAATCTGCGCATCATCATGCAACATGATCTCAAACGATCCCGGCCTGTTCTGCTCAATCGGCACCGTCGTCGCCCCGATCCAATCCAACATCGAATTGCAACCCAGCACAAAATCGCTCGGCAACGCCCCCGCATGATGTCGCCAATCCTCCCATTGCTCCCGCGCCTTCTCCTCGCCAGTGCCGACAAGAATCAAATGCTCCCTCGCCCGCGTCGTCGCCACATAAAGCACCCGCAATTCCTCCGCCAGCAACTGCCGCTTGAGCCGATCCTGCGCCAGCACCCAAGGCAGCGACGGATATCGAATCCGCTTCTCCTCATCCACCGCCTGCAACCCCAAGTATGCCTCTCGATCCACCAAAATCATCCCCCGGCAATCCGCCAGGTTGTGCCGCTTCCCCAGATCCGGCAAAAACACCACCGGAAATTCCAATCCCTTCGAGCGATGCACGCTCATGATCCGCACCACATCCTCCGCCTCGCTCGCCACCGAAGGCTGACCCAGATCCGACTGCTGTTGCAGATTCCGAATAAACTGCATGAACCGATTCAGCCCCTGCCTTTGAAACGTCCCAAACTGCCTCGCCCTCTCATGCAGCGAAATCAAATTCGCAACCCGCTGCTCCCCATCCTCCAACCCCGCGCAAAACGCGAGATACCCCGTCGAGTCATAAATCGCCCACAACACCTCCGCGAGTGGCCGGCGGTGAATCATCTCCCGCCACCGCGCGATTTGCTCCAGAAAATCCCGCAAACACGCCGCGATTTCATCATGTTGCGTTTCCGCGTATCGCACCACCGCCTCATGAAACGGAATCGTCTGATCCGCGAACTTCATCCGAACCGTCGCCAGGCAATCATCCGCGTTCGGCAGCTTCGCCAGCGGGCTCCGCAACACCGCCGCCATCGGCACATCCTGCCTCTGATTGTCGAGCAATCGCAGCAGCGAAAGAACATCCCGAATCTCCATCGACTCAAAAAATCCCGTTCCGCTGTCGCTATGCACCGGAATCCCCGCCAGCCGAAGTTGATCCGCAAACTGATCCGCCTTCACCTTCATCGACCGCAACAAAATAACCATGTCGCGATATTTGATCTCCCGCATCCCGCCGCTCGATTTATCAAACACCCTCGCCCGCCGCCCACCTTCCAACCCCATCAATTCGCGAATCCGCCTCGCGATCACCACCGCCTCGCGCTCGCTGCGATCCAGATCGTCCCTCTCCGCATCGCCGCTCACCTCATCCCGCGGCGGCTTGGCCAGCAAATGCAGCTCCACCGGCGCCCCAAAAAAATCCCCTTCCTCATTCGCCGGATATTTCAATCCCGCATGCATCGCGTGCGACTGGTCATACAAAATCTCTGCCGACTCCTTCGTCATCAGCCGCGCAAACAGATCATTGATCACCTCAATCAAAGGCCCGCGCGTTCTGAAGTTCGATTGCAAATCAATCACTTCCCCCAGCTTCGCCTCCCCATCGCGAAACCGCTCCCCGCGTTCCAGAAATCGCCTCGGCTCCGCCAACCGAAACCGATAGATGCTCTGCTTCACATCCCCCACGCAAAAAAAATTCTGTTCCTGCTCCGCCACACACTCCCGGCTCACCAGCGTCAAAATCGCATCCTGCACCGCGTTGATGTCCTGATATTCATCCACCAGCACATGCGCAAACTGCGCGTGATACGCCCGCGCTGCATCTGTCGGAACCAGGCGATCCGCCTGCCGCTCATCCCACAAAATCTTCAGCGCGTGCCGTTCCAAATCCGAAAAATCGATCGCCCGAATCTCCTCTTTCGCCTTCTTGTATTGCCGCGAAAACTCCAGCGCCAGATCCAGAAAGATTTTCGAAGGCGTCGCCACTCGTCGCAGTCCGTCTTTCCACTCCGCCATGTTAAATCGGCTCACCTCAACCAAAGTGCCGCCCGCCATTGCCTTCCGAACGGTCTCCACGACCGCTTTCCCCGCTTCCCTTGTCTCCTCATCCAGCCCCCGAATCGTCGGCAGCTTCGGCATCGCAAAACCCTGCACCACCTCCGACAGCGCATCAAAATCCCCCTCGCCAAATCGATCTCCCCAATCGCCAATCGCCGCTAGAAGCTCATTCACATATTCACCGTACAACTCCACGCCGCGCATCTCGCTCAGCCGCTCCGATGCACCAATCGCACGCCGCTTCAAATCCGCGAGTCCTTGCGAAATCAATCGCCGCAACTCTTTCCCAAGTTCCGACTCCCCCAACTCACCCTTTTGTGCATTGTTGATCCGCTGCATCGCCCGATTGATCCACCCCTTCGGATCGAGCGTGCTGCTCAAGAGTTCATGCGTCCGAATCACCCGGTGCATCAGCGGCTCGTCGTTTCCATTCCCATACTGGTCCACGAATTTCTGAAATTCCCCCGCCTCCTTGGCCGCGTATCGATCCGCAAAAAGTTCTCTCGCCACTTCCGTCCGCAGCAGCACCGCCTCTTCCTCATCCAGCGTCGTAAAATTCGGATCGATCCCCAGCAGATGAAAGTTCTGCTTCAACACCCGCGAACAGAATCCATGCAGCGTGCTGATCTGCGCCCGCTCGATCAGCGCAAGCTGCCGGGCCAGTCGCGGATCATCACTCTCTTCCAGCCGCCGCCGAAGCACGCCCTCAATCCGCTCCCGCATCTCCGCCGCCGCTGCGTTGGTGAACGTCACCACCAGCAACTCATCCACGCCGCATTTATTCTGCGCATCGCAAACCAGGTACGCGCATCGCTCCGCCAGCACCGCGGTTTTGCCCGACCCCGCCGCCGCACTCACCAGCAGGCTGTGCCCGGTCGTCTCAATCGCCCGCTTCTGGCCAGGCGTCCATTGCGTCGCCTCACTCGCCATCGCGCCCCTCCTGTGCGAGCTGATCCAGCACGCCCTCGCGACCGCGAACCGTCAACTGGTTGTATCGATTCGTCAGCGGATCAAACCGGCACACGGCCCGATATTCACAATCCGGGCAGGGCGTCAGCAATCCCATCCGATACGGCAACACATCAATCCGCCCCGCGATGATCTGATCGCCAAGCTCTCCCAGCCGCTTCTCTACATGCTTCAGCAGCGCCACAAATTCATGCACCTCCGCCGCGTCGGAATTTTTGCGAAACCCAATCTCCCCATCCTTCTTGATCGCCGCCTGCACCACCTCCGACCGCACGCCAGGCCCGATCTTCTCATCGATATCCGACAAAAATTCCCGATTGATCACCCCGCGCGGCTTCACCTGCAAATGAAACGCCTCCTCCTCCGGCAGCACCGCCTCATCCGGATGCTTCACATCATCCAACTGCCGAAGCAGCTTCACATAAAACGCCGCCGCCGGCGTCAACTTCTTCCCCGCCAGCTTTTCCCCATTGGCTTGAAGAACAAGCAGATACGTCAGCAATTGCAGCGAAATCCCGTGATACACCCGATCCAGCGAAAGCTGATTCCCCGAAAGCTTGTAATCAATCACCGCAAACGCCGCCTGCTCCTCCAGCAAATCCACCCGATCGATCTTCCCGCGAAGGCGTAAGCGATTCCCCGCAGGCGTCTTGAGTTCCAACGCCGGCAATCCATCGCTCGACCCAAACCCAAATTCCAACTCCGCCCGCAATGGTTTGAACCCACCCCGCGCCGCCGCCGCGCTCTGCGATTCAATCACTTGCCCCAGCGTCCGCTCGATATGCGAAAGCAAATACTGATTCCTCGCCGTGCTCAGCATGAGTTCGCCCTTGAGATCCTCCCCAACCGCCCGCGCATATTTATTGATCGCCGCCTCGGTAATATTTTTCGGATCAGCCCCCCAATTCTTGTTCGCCCTCACCATATCCCCCACAAGCTGCTCCAAAATCCCATGATAAACGTTCCCCAAATCCAGCGATGTGACTTCGGCATCCTCCCGCTCGCTCAACCCCAATCCATATCGCGCAAAATGTTTGAACGGACAAGTTGCAAACGTCTCAATCCGCGACACGCTCCCGTTTAGCGGCGAGGCGAACAGCCGAGCCTTCACCCCATCCGACAACTCCGCGAGATTCTCATAAGACAACGCCCGCCACGCCCGAAACCGCATCACATCAATCGCGTCATTCGAGCATTCATGCGTCGCCAACCACTGATAAAGCGCCACCCATGCGGACTGACTCTCTCCACCCCCTCGCCCGGTACTCCGGGAGAGGGTAGGGGTGAGGGTTTGCGCAGAAGACGCTCCCTTTGTCCGTGAACTCACTTCGCCCAAACCCTCTCCCGGATGACCAGGCGAG
>DATAPK010000265.1:0-3590 GCA_036265245.1 Tepidisphaeraceae bacterium
CCCGCCGAAATCTGCACGTACTCGTCCGATGTTCGGGCGACCAGTTCGCGCAAGCCGAGGTTCGAGAGAATGCTCAATCCGCCTCTTCCCACTGCTGTCCTTCCAACGATGCTGACAACGGGCACGCCCATCCACAATGCATCGCACGTGGTGGTTCCACCGCCATACGGGGTGGTGTCCAGCGCGATATCGATGGACTGATATGACGCAAAGTATTCGGAGGTCTGCATTTTTCCCGCGAAGGTGATTCGCGAATTCTCGACGCCGTTTTCTTGCAAGTGGTTTAAAACGCGTTGGCGGTGAGCGCCCTCCATCGCGTGCAGGATTAAACGGGATTTGGGCACAGCGTTCAAAGCCCTGGCCCAGAGAACGAGCAAGGGCTCATTCACTTTGCTAAAGCTGTTCAGAGATCCAAAGGTAATAAAACCGTTCTCCAGCACCGGCGGCGAAGCAATCGGAAGATCGATTGGCGGCGAATAACACCAGTATGTCTCCGGAAGTCGTACGGTCTTTTCGCTGTAGATGGATTCATCTTCGCCCGGCGGATCGAGGTAGGGATCGCTCAGGCGATAGTCCATTGCGCTCAATCCAGAGCTGCCTGCATAGGCCAGGTAAGTCACCTGAATTGGCGCAGGTTTGCGGGCAAAAAGCGGCAGGCGGTTGTTGGCCATGTGCAGAGTCAGATCAACAAGGATATCGATCCGGTCCTGGCGAATGCGATCAACCGCCGCTTCGTCGGTTACGCCCGAAATATTTCGCCACACATCCGCCAGATCACGAAGACGTCCCGTCATTTCGTCGGCCACCTGATCGGGTGCATTGCAATAGGCAATGATTTCAAAATCGCGGTGATTGTGGTTTTCCAGCAGCGGAAGAAGAAAGCGACCCACGGGATGCGCGCGAAAATCGGGCGAGACATAGCCAATTCGAAGTCGGCGACCACCGTCTCGATCGTTGGAATGAGGTTTGATGTGAGGCTTCGACGAGGCGATGTGGCGCTGGTTCTCGCTGCGCTGTTCGCCGACAATCGCGCTGGTTTCGCAATTGGGGTGAAAGTAGAGTGCATAGATCAGATTATTATGGGCGTGGGTGTAGTCGGGGCGAAGCTCAATGGCCTGCCGATAGGCGGCGATCGCTTGATCGAGTTGACCCGTTTCCCTCAGTGCGTTTCCAAGAGTGCCGTAAGCTTCGGCATAACTCGGCGTCAGGCGAATGGCGTGCCGGCATTCGGCCAGTGCTTCATCCAACTGCCCCTTGACTCCAAGCAAAGCCGCAAGGTTATTGTGCGCCATGCCATGGCTGGGATTTAGGGCGATCGCCCGCCGATAGGCCACAATGGCTTCATCGACATTTCCGACGGCAGCCAGGACGGCGCCAAGATTGTTATGCGTGTCGGCGTGATCGGGTCGTTGGGCAATTGCCTGTCGAAATTGTGCAATTGCATCATCCAGCTTCCCTTGCTCCTGCAAAGTATTAGCGAGGTTGAAACGAGCATCGGCAAAATTGGGCCTGAGCGCGATGGCCTGACGAAAAGCGGCAATCGCTTCGTCGGGCTGTTGTTTGCCATCCCGCAACGTGCAGCCGAGGTTATAAAGGGCTTCGGGAAAATCGGGTTGAATGCCAACAGCCTGACGATACGCCGCGGCAGCTTCATCAAAGCGACCGCGCTCTCTCAGCGCATTTCCAAGATTGTAATGTGCGACCGAAAAGTTTGGCTGCAGAGCGATCGCCTGCCGATGGGCGGCGATCGCTTCATCAACGCGCCCAATGGTTCTCAGCGCGTTGCCCAGGTTGAAATGGGCCTGGGGATCGCCGGAATTGATGGAAATCGATCGACGAATGAGATCTGTTGCGACATCAGATCGCCCCGATTGATGAGCGATTAGGCCAAGATACTGAAGCGCGCCGGCGTGGTCCGGCTGATGGACCAGAATCTGCCGGTAAAGTTGCTCGGCCTGCTGCAGTTGCCCTGACTGATGCAGACGCACGGCTTGCTTGTACGCGTCACCGATCGAAAGTTGTGGCATGCCGGTCGCCCTTTGAAATGAGGTGCAATGTGACGACCTTCTGAGGAGCGAGGTGGGGCAGGCATTCTTGCCTGCCATCGGGTCGACGAGCGGGGGACATTCCTGTCCCCCCGAATCGACTCGAATCCGCCCGGCGGGACAGGAATGTCCCGCACTCTCCGATTCGGGCAGACAAGAATGTCCGCCCCACTAAAGATAGAGTAATTCGACACAAATATGCGCTACACCCAGCTGAGGCGTCTATTGCTCATTATCACTGAACAGCGCGCAACGGCTCATGGGCTGGCGTAATACATCGGCGTTGCGCGATAAAAGCTGACCGTTTGCGAAACGGGTTGATTGTCGATCGTCACCGTCCATCGCAATCGCAATGCGTCCAGCGAGGGCATTCTGGGATGAAAGCCCGGCGGAAATGGGAAGAAGGCGCTGACCGTTTGCGATTGACCCGTTGACAGCTGGAACGGCGGAGCAGGACGCGTTTCAACGGGTTCAAATTCCTGAAGGGATCCCGTGACCAGATCGAGCGTTCGCGGCTCAAAGCTTACGGCAACAGGACCGTTGTTCTCAAAACGCAGACGAATTTCCACCGCGGGCGGAACATTGGCATGCGGGTCGCCACGACGAATGCCGATGACGGATGCCATGACCGATAAGGTCGGGACCTGCTTACCTGGTTGCGGAACGACAACCAGTGCCGGCTCCGGTGCATAGCGGACTCCGGGAAAATACGGCGGCGGCGCCGCGCACCCGGCAGCGGTGACGAGAAAGAAAAGAATGAGCAAGCCGGTAAGTGTCTTTATGTTCATGAATCTCCTCGATTCGACAGTGGGCCGCCGCAAGCATCGTTCCTATGATAATAGTGTTCTTTTCAGAAGGAAAAGCCATGCGACACATCACATTGGCATTGACCATCTCGATGTTGTGGGTCGGAGCGACACTCAGAGCCGCGGATATTCCCGCGACACAACCGGATGCGCCGCCGCCGGCGGAGCTTGTGAAAGTTCCAACTCCATCAACCGCGCCTGCAGTTGAGCAGTCACCTGCTCCCGCGCGGGTGGAGGCGGGATCGATTCTCGTGCTGCCATTCGCGCAAACGATGGGAGCGAACTATCCGTGGATGAGTCTTGCGCTGCAGCAGGATTTGCAGCTCGAGCTGAGCCGCTCAAGTCGTGCAAAAGTGGAAGCGCCTTCGGCAATGGTTGCGACGGCAGATAAGAATGCGGCGGTAAAGGCTGGGCTCGATTCTCACGCTACCCTCGTGGTCTACGGGCAATATCAGGTGACGGGCGATCAAATTCACATCAGTGGCTCGGTGATTGATGTGGCAACAGCCAAGCCAACCGGCGTGTTTGCCGCGACCGGCAGCGTCAATAATGTCTTTCCGCTCGAGGATTCGATCGCCGGACAGGTGCTTCGAGAATTGCCCGCAGGATGGACAACGGTGGCGCTGCCCCCAGTGAATGGTTCGGGCGAAGCCAGCGGAGAGCCCGCCATTCAACCCAATTCCCCGCCGACCGTTCCAACAATACGTTATTATTCGTATACCTATCCGACTTACACCGC
>DATAPK010000266.1:0-3581 GCA_036265245.1 Tepidisphaeraceae bacterium
TGACACCCTTCTTCACGACACGCATCCGCCCCTGTTGCGAGCCGGTTTCGATCGGGCGAAGCTCGACAACGTTCTTGTCATTTACGACCAAGAGATACTTTTGCCCTTGGTCGACACCGATCGCGCGCTCAGGAACCAGAACCGCGTTGTAAGGCTCGGCGTCCGGGACGCGTACGCGAGCGAAGAATCCCGGTGCAATCGCGCGATTTTCATTTGGCAGGATCGCGCGCACCTTGATCGTGCCAGTGGTCTGATCGACCTTGTTGTCGACGAAATCGATCTTCCCGTCGTAATTGAATTCTCCAGTCGCACCCAGCGCCAGCTTGATCGGCAGGTCAGGCGACTGCGATCCGGGCTTGATCCCCTTGGCCAGCATGCGCGCCTGGAACTTCTGGACTTCTGCTTCATCGACGTCGAAATAAACATAAATGGGCGTGGTCTGCACGATCGTCGCGAGCAGCGTATTTCCGTCAGAGCCAACGAGATTGCCGGCACTCAGTATCGATTCGTTGATGCGTCCGGAGAGCGGTGCGTTGATCTTCGTGTAACCCAGGTCAATGTTCGCCTGCGCCAACTGCGCCGTCGTCAACTCGACATTGGCGGTAGCTACATACACATTCGCCTGAGCCTGGATCACATCCAGCTTGCTGGCGGCATTACCCGCAGCCATCTCCTGCTTGATTTTCAGGTCCGCGTCCGCCTTTTCAAGCTGCGCCTTGGCGGCATCGACACTGGCCTTGGCAGAATCGACCTGGGCCTTGAAGATATCCGGCTCGATTTCAAAAAGCACATCCCCTTCCTTGACCATCGAGCCGTCGGTGAAATCGATCTTCTTGAGAAATCCCTTCACCCGGGCGCGGATGTCGACCGTATCCTTTGGAGACGTGTTCCCGGTGAATTCGACAAAGTCGCTGATTTGCTGACTAAGGGGTTGGCTCACAGTCACCGCGGTTGGTTGGGCAACGGTGGCCTGCGCCTCTTTCGTGTCACAGCCGGCGAGGCACGAAACTATCAGAGCAGTCGCGACACTCGTCACGATGTGAACAGATCGGCGGGAGATCATGGGGTCGACCATACGACCTGCCAACCCCACGGACATTGGACTTTGGTCCAATGGATTACCCCGCCTTAATTTGGATCATCAGTCCACTGCACCGCCGACCGCAGTTTTGCAGGAAATCCAAAAATCAGATCGGAATTAATGTGGACTGGCTAAACCGGTATCACCTTCGCAAATTCTTTCGTTCGAGCTTCTGGGTGATGCCGACGGCTGCCCTTCTGTTGGCAATCGTGGTCGCGCGTTTTTTACGCTGGATGGACGAATTTCATTCGATGCGCTTTCTCGGCCTGACCCCCGAAGGCGCCAAGGCGGTCCTGTCAGCGTTCGTCTCGTCGATGTTGACGTTTGTCGTCGTCGTCGCTTCGTCGCTTTTGCTTGTTGTTCAGATGGTCAGCGCGAGTCTCACGCCACGCATTATTGCCCCGGCGTTCGAGCATCCGCTCATCCGGCTTTCTCTGAGTGTTTTCATCTTTGCCTACACCCTGTCGGTGGCGGTGCTCGCTCGGATCACCGATCAGGTCCCTCAGTTTGCAGTTGCGATCACGATCATCTGCAATATCGTGAGTCTGATTCTCTTCATGCATTTCGTCGGCTCGCTGGGGATGGGACTGAGGCCAATCCAGATGATGGCTGCATCGACGAAGAAGGGGCGCACGGTGATCTATGACATTTATCCCAGGCCGTACGACGCGAATCACGCCGGCGAAGAGCTGCATGTAGCGCGGAACCTCGGAATGGTCAGACGCGAGCTTCAATATGAAGGTTCGTCGCGGGTCTTGCTTGCCTTTGATTCAGCGGGATTGGTCAGCCTGGCGCAGAAGCACGAGGCGGTGATCGAGTTGGTGCCGATGGTTGGCGATCCCGTCGCAGTTGGCGAGCCGCTATTTCGCATGTACGGATCGGATTCAATCGATCCACGGCAACTTCGCCGGATGGTCGCCCTGGGCCCGGAACGAACGCTGGAGCAGGACCCACGGCTGGCGTTTCGAATCATCTTGGACATCGCCTGTAAAGCGCTCTCGCCGGCCATCAACGATCCCACAACGGCGGTACTGGCGATCGACCAGATTCACCGCCTGTTTCGGTGGGTTGGCGGAAGACAATTGCTTTCAGGAGCGCTGAAGGATTCCACCGGCTCGGTTCGGCTGGTTTTCCCGACGCCGAGTTGGGAGGATTTCGTGTGGCTGGGGACGGCTGAACTCCGGCAATACGGTGCCGACAGCATACGCGTCTGTCAGCGCATGCACGCGATGTTCGAACACCTGATTCAGAACCTGCCACAAGCCCGTCGATCCGTGTTGGAACGGCACCTGCGATTGCTCGATCAGACCGTGGAGCGGAAATTCTGCGAGCCGGAAGACCGGGAGCGCATTCGCACCGGCACGCTTGGTCGAAACGGATCTTCAGCAGATGCATGAGACCGCCGCGTTGACGCTGCGGCGATCTCATGCATTGCGAAGGGTCATTGTGCGTCTGCCGGGTGGAATCGCATGCGCTGTCCACCGACCGCGGCTTCTGCCATCAGGCCGCCTTTGGTGTCAACAAACGCGATCACACCTTTCGACGGATCGGTCGTGCCGGCTGCACCGGCAGTCAACGCCACCGCAGAGACGTTGGCGCCGACAGAAAAATCTCCCGTCTTGAAGCTATCGAAGTCACCCTGTTTCATGAAGACCAGCAGTTCGCTGAAGTCTTGCGCGCCCCACTGGAACCCGGCGCTGACAGAAGTGATGTCGGCGTAGCCGATCATCTTTCCGTCCTGGGTGTAGACCTGACCCTTGCCGTACGATCCGCCGACAAACCAGCCGGCCTTGCCGATGTCCGGGAAGACCGCGTAGCCGACGGACTTATCGAGCAGCGCCTGAAGTGAAGAATCTTGCCCCTTGTAGGCAGCGATCGCCGCATCCGCATTCGCCGACAACTTCACCGCGTCTCCTTCCGTTTTCGGGGCGGTCTTGCATCCACCCATCCAAACGGCGCCGACAATGGCTAGGCTCGCTAACAGCTTGTGTGAATATCTCATGCCGAATCTCCTTCTATCCCTTAAGTCCACCCGCCGCGGAACCGTTCCTCGCCGAGTGGATCAATTTGCATATGACGAACGACATTCGCAATTGGGAAAGTATGAACGAAAGAAAGGAAGCGCCTATTGGACTTTAGTCCACATCGCATCCTGGCAGGTCGCGTGAACGGGATTGTATACTTTCGTGTAATGATCGCGTTAAGACAAAGATTTTTTTGACATCTCATCAGCCCGGTCTCTAGACTGCCTCGTTCGAGACAGCAAGATAACTCATTGAGACGAAAGGCGTCTTTCGGGAAGAAGCGCCATGGACAGCAAATCACCTATCGTTTTCGTCATCGACGACGAGCCAAGCATCTGTGCGGCGACGTCGCGGCTGTTGCGCGCCGCTCACTACCAGGTGCGGACTTTTGAAAGCACCCGGCAGGTTTTCCTGTATGGGCGCCCTCTGGGGCCTTGTTGCCTGATCCTCGATTTGCAGATTCCCGGCGAGAATGG
>DATAPK010000267.1:0-9413 GCA_036265245.1 Tepidisphaeraceae bacterium
GCAATTCCAGAAAATATTGCGAGTTGAGCACGGCGGGATGAACGAGGTGCTGGGCGATGTATATGCACTGACGGGGAACGATAAATATCTGAAACTCGCGGAGCGGTTCTGCCATCGCGCGGTGCTCGATCCGCTTTCGCAATCGCACGATTCATTGAATGGGCTGCACTCCAACACGCAGATTCCGAAGATTATTGGATTTCACCGGCTTTACGTTTTGACCGGCGAAGACCGTTACCTCACGGCGGCTCGGTTTTTCTGGCACACGGTGGTGGAGAAACGGTCGTTCGCCACGGGCGGCAATGGGGACAACGAGCACTTTTTCCCGCCGGCGGATTTTGAACGGCATTTGAATTCCGCCAAAACGATGGAAACATGCTGCAGCCACAACATGCTGAAGCTCACGCGAGCATTGTTTGCTGTAGAGCCTTCGGTTCAATATGCGGACTATTACGAACGGACGCTGTACAACACGATTTTGGCGTCGCAGGACCCGGATTCGGGTATGATGACGTATTTTCAACCGACGCGTCCGGGGTATCTGAAGATATATTGCACGCCGACAGAATCCTTCTGGTGCTGCACTGGCACGGGGATGGAGAATCACGCCAAGTATGGCGATTCGATTTATTTCAAAGGGAGAGATGCGCTGTATGTGAATTTGTTTATTCCCTCGACGGCGAGTTGGAAGGACAAAGGGCTGATGATCACGCAGACGACGAAGTTTCCAGAAGAAGGAAAGACCAAACTGGAAATAACCGCGGCGTCGCCGGTGGAAATGGCCATCAATATCCGGCATCCATCCTGGTGCGCGGGTGCGGCGGTTAAGGTCAATGGAAGCGATGTCGCGAAATCGGACAAGCCGGGGACTTATATCGAGATCAAGCGCACGTGGAAAACAGGAGATCTGGTGGAAGTGGATTTGCCCATGGCGCTTTCAACGGAAGCATTGCCGGGATCGACTGACAGAGTTGCGGTGGTGTATGGCCCGATTGTGCTGGTGGGAGCTTTGGGGCATGAAGGCATCACGCCGGGAGCCGATCTGGTGATTAACGAGCGCACGATCGGCACGATGATGAACGAGGCGGTGGACGTGCCGACATTGGGCGGGGAGCCATCGAAGATTTTGGAAAAAATCGAGCCGGTGCCGGGAGAATCGCTGGCCTTTCGGACGGTGGGGCTAGGGCATCCACAGGAAGTCACGCTTGTGCCGTACTACCGGATTGCTCATGAGCGATACAATATGTATTGGAAGATTGAGACCGCAGTATGAGCGAGGCGCGAGAATTAATGATTTGCGGCGGGGTTTTTAGTTGATTGTTCCACATCGATAGCGTTGGCGCGAAAAAGCGGAAACTTGATAATTTGCAAACATGGGCCTTAGATGAGCGGGAACGGTTCCGCGCGCTCTGATGAGCGGAAGTGGTGCGATTCAGGGAAGCACACGTTCCAGCTTTGTCCGTCGGGAAGGCACATGATTTTAGATCATTCAAGAGCGATTGAAATGCTTCGATACAGCGGGTTCGCTGTTTTTGCCGCATTGTTGTTGCAAGGCTGCCAAAAGGAGGCACCCGCGCCGGCGCCGCCTCCACCGGCGGTGACGGTGGCGTATCCGGTGCAGCGCGAGGTGATTGAATGGGATACGTATACTGGGCTACTCGAGGCGCCCGAGTCCGTTAACGTGATGGCGAGAGTCAGCGGGCTTATTGTGGCGGCGCCATTTTCGGAAGGAGCTATCGTCAAGAAGGGGGACGTTCTATATGAAATCGATGTTAGGCCATTCAAGGCAGACCTTGAATCAAAAATAGCGGATCAGGAAAAAGCCCAGGCAGAGCTGGCGGTTTCTCAATCCAATTTTGATCGGCAAGTCGAAGCGCTAAAAGCCCACGCAGTGTCGCAACAGGACTACGACAACTCCAAGGCAACGCGCGACCAGGCGAATGCGGCGCTGGCCAGCGCCAAGGCGGCTGTGGAATTGTCACGGCTGAATGTTGAGTGGTGCCAGGTGACTTCCCCAATCAATGGCCGCGTCAGCAACAAAATGGTGACCATTGGCAATCTTGTGAACGGCGGGGCGGGGCAGGCCACACTTTTGACCACCATTCAATCCGTTACTCCGCTCTATTGTTATGTCGATGTCGATGAACATTCGATCCTGAAATATCAGAAGCTATCGCTTGAAGGAAAGCGGGTGAGCGCGAGAGACACTCCAATTCCGTGCTACGTTCAACTTGGCAATGAAACCGGCTTTCCCCACATGGGCGTGGTGGATTTTGTGGACAATCATATCGATCCTGGCACTGGCACCCTGCGGGCGCGGGGCGTATTTCAGAATAAGACCGGATTGCTCACACCCGGCTTTTTTGCCAGCCTGCGGGTCGCCGGCAGCGGTCGATATCAAACGCTGCTTGTGCCGGATACGGCAATTGGGATCGATCAAAATGAGCGAGATTTGCTGATTGTGAATAAGGATGACATCGTCGAAGCGAGAACGATCGAGCCCGGCGCACTGTTTGGCGAATTGAGGTCGATCACATCAGGGCTGAAGCCGGATGATCGGGTCATTATCAATGGCCAGATGCATGCGCGCGCCGGCGGTAAAGTTGCTCCGACACAGTCAACCATTCAGATTGATCCATCTGCTTTTGCCGAACCGGGTTCGCCTGCGACACAGGCGCTGCCGACAACAACACAAGCTGCCGAGGCGATGAAAGCCATTGCAACCTCTCAACCGACGACAGGAACCAGCCGATGAGATTCGCTCACTTCTTCATTGAGCGGCCGGTCTTCGCCGGTGTGCTTTCGATTGTCACGATCATCGTCGGTGCGATTGCGATTTTTATATTGCCGATCGCGCAGTATCCCGAAATTGCACCGCCGACGGTGACCGTCAGCGCCAGTTATCCGGGCGCCAACGCCAAGACTGTGGCCGAGACGGTTGCCACGCCGATTGAAGAGCAGATCAACGGCGTGGAGGGCATGATTTATATGTCCAGCCAGAGCACCAACGACGGCAACATGAAGTTGACGGTGACGTTCAAGCTTGGCACGAATCTGGATATCGCGCAGGTGCAGGTGCAGAACCGTGTTGCGATTGCTCAGCCGGTTTTGCCGTCGGATGTGCAGCGTGCGGGCATCGTGGTGAAGAAGGCATCGCCGGATATCACGCTGGCGGTGGCGATATATTCGCCGGATAAAAGTCGCGATCCATTGTATCTGAGCAATTATGCGACGCTGCAGGTGAAGGATGAACTGGCGCGCTTGCCTGGTGTTGGCGATATCACGATCTTTGGCGCGCGCGATTATTCCATGAGATTGTGGCTGAATCCGGAGCAGCTGGCGTCGCGCAAGCTGACGGCGGGGGATGTGATAAGGGCGGTGCAGGAGCAGAATGTGCAGGTGGCTGCGGGCATCGTTGGTGGCCAGCCGCTGCCGCCGGGGACGGTGCCGTTTCAATATACCGTCAACGCGCAGGGGCGGCTCATTGAACCGAAGGAGTTTGGCGAGATTATTGTCAAGACCGGCGCGAACGGCAGTGTGACTCGTGTGAAGGATATTGCGCGTGTCGAACTAGGGGCCGCCGATTACTCGACCAGCACGCATTTCAACGGTTTGCCGGGCGTGGGCATTCCGATCTTTCAGTTGCCCGGTTCCAACGCCATCGCCACCGCCAATGCCATCTATAAAAAGATGGACGAGCTGAAAAAGAGTTTTCCGTCAGGCGTGGATTACGCGATTCCATACGACACGACGATTTTCGTCCGCGACAGCATTAAGGACGTTGTGAAGACGCTCTTTGAAGCGATTGGCTTGGTTGCGTTGGTCGTTTTGGTCTTTCTTCAAAGTTGGCGAGCATCGCTTGTGCCACTGCTGGCCATTCCTGTTTCGTTGATCGGAACCTTCGCGGTGATGGCGATATTCGGTTTTTCGCTGAACAATCTTTCGCTTTTTGGCATGGTGCTGGCGATCGGGATTGTTGTGGACGACGCGATTGTCGTGGTGGAGAATGTCGATCGCTGGATCGAGCATGGCCTGGCTCCACGCGAAGCTGCGTATAAGGCGATGGAGGAAGTGACGCCAGCCGTGATTGCGATTGCGTTTGGGCTCACCGCAGTCTTTGTTCCGGTTGCATTTATCAGCGGGATTACAGGGCAGTTTTATCGGCAGTTCGCGTTGACGATCTCATTCTCTACACTGCTATCCGCTTTCAATTCACTCACACTTAGCCCGGCGCTGGCGGCGCTGATTCTCAAGCCACAGACGACGAAGAAAGACTGGCTCACCCAGACGATCAATTTTTTATTCGGCTGGTTCTTCCGTTTGTTCAATCGCGGCTTGCAACACACCACGAATGGATATGTGCGTCTGCTTCGGCATGTCGTGCGGCTGTCGCTGGTTGTGCTGGTGGTTTATGCCGGGCTGATCGTGCTGACCTATTTTGGATTCAAGACCGTGCCGCTGGGATTTATTCCCCAGCAGGATCAGGGATATCTGATAACGGCGCTTCAGTTGCCCGATGCGGCATCGATCGATCGTACGGATGCGGTGATCGATCGGCTGGCGGAGATTGCGCGCAAAACGCCTGGCGTTCATGACACGTTTGCGATTACGGGTTTCAACCTGTTGACGGGCACGAATCAGACCAACGCCGCGACGATGTTCACGCCGCTGAATCCATTCGACGAAAGAGTGGGCAAACCTGAAGAATCCGCCAACGCGCTAACCGGGCATTTGATGGGCGCATTTAGCCAGGTGCAGGAGGGATTCGCATTGGTGCTTTCGCCGCCACCTGTGCGCGGCATTGGCAGCGCGGGCGGTTTTAAGATGCAGGTCGAGGATCGATTAGGTCTTTCAACCCCCCATGAGCTTGAAGCCGCCGCAGCGGCGCTCATAGCCGATGCACGCAAAGACCCGCGGATTACAGCACTGTTCAGCACATTCCGCTCGAACGTCCCGCAGTTGTACGCCAATGTGGATCGCGTCAAGGCGAAGAAAGAAAATGTCGCTGTCACCGATATCTTTCAGACGTTGCAGGTTTATCTGGGGAGCTTTTACATCAACGATTTCAATTATCTGGGAAGGACCTACAAAGTGGTTGCCGAGGCCGATGCGCCGTTTCGAGCGCATGCCGCTGATGTTGCCCAGTTGAAGACACGGAACGCCGCCGGCGCGATGGTGCCGCTGGGGACGATGATGGAGTTGAAGGACATCACCGATGCCGAGCGCATCAATCGATACAACCTTTATCCGTCGGCCGAAATCAATGGCGCGGGCGCGAACGGGGTTAGCAGCGGGCAAGCGATCGAGATCATGGCCAATCTCGCGGCGAAGGATCTTCCGGCGGGCTATACCTACGAATGGACAGAGCTGGCCTATCAGGAAGACACGGCCGGCAATACCGCGCTATACATTTTCCCGCTTTGCGTGCTGTTTGTCTTTCTGACGCACTCTGCCGAGTATGAGAGCTTTGCGCTCTCGACCGCCATCATTCTGATCGTGCCGATGTGCTTGTTGTGCGGCATTGCGGGCGTCTATTTCAGCAAACTCGACAATAATATTTTCACGCAGATTGGTTTCGTGGTGCTTGCGGGTATGAGCGTGAAAAATGCCGTGCTGATTGTTGAGTTTGCAAAGCAACAACAAGAGCACGATCCCAAACTGCGCGCCGGCGCCGCTGCTGTCGAAGCAGCCCATTTGCGACTCCGGCCGATTCTGATGACGAGCTTTGCTTTTATCTTTGGCGTGCTGCCGCTGCTCATTGCCACTGGGGCTGGAGCTGAAATGCGTCAGGCGCTCGGCACCGTCGTTTTTTATGGGATGATCGGTGTCACCTTCTTTGGCCTGTTCCTGACGCCCGTATTCTACACGATCATTCGCAAGCTGCTTGGCGACAAGCCGATTCGTGCTCCGGGTCGAGAGGCTTCGCCGGTCATAGAGCAGTAGTTGATGGAAGGCGCTTCCTGACGTTAGCGGAAAATGGATGGTGTTTAGCCCTGATTTGATATACTGCGACGCATGGCAAAACGGGTGACGCTCTCGGATGTGGCGAAGGTTTGCGGGGTGACGGCGGCGACGGTCAGTCGTGTTTTGAACTCCAAAGCTGAATTCGCCGCATCTGAAATTGTCCGCGAGAAGATCATACAGACGGCCCGGAAAATGGGGTATGTGCCGGACCTGGCCGCCCGCAGTCTCAACCGGATGGAGACGCATATCATCGGGGTGTTTGCTTCGCCTTACACGCATATCGCGGAAGGCATCAATGAATCGGTGCTGGAAGGCATCACATCCGTGCTGCATCACGCGGGATATGATGTGTTTTACGAGATGAGTTCGATGGCGAACCGCAAAAAGGCGGTGCCGTTTTGGCGATTCGATGGCGCCATTCTCATGCAGCAGCCGCAGTCGGAGACGGTGAAGGGGTTGGATATGCGCGGCGTTCCGTATGTCTGTGTGAACGAAAAGGCGGGAGACCCGGCGGCGTATGTCATGGCCGATGATTCGATGGGCATGAATCATGCGCTGGATCATCTGGCTCAGCTCGGCCACAAGCGCATCGCGTATTCCAATGCCCAATCGAATTATTTCTCGCACTACAGTGTCGTGGAGCGATATGAGACATTGCTGAAGGGAATCAAAACACGCGGGATGAAATTGGTGGAGGGGCACGATCAGTCGCCGTCGTCGGCGAGTGAGTTTTTGCGATTATCGGTGGTGGAGAATGGCGCGACGGCGGTGATCAGCTACGACGATCACATGGCGGTAAGACTTGTGGGGGCATCGACTGGGATGGGTTTGCGCATTCCACAGGATTTCAGCCTGATCTGTTTTAACGATCAATATCCGATCGGGCTTCTTGCGCCGCCGCTGACGGCGGTGGCGGTGTCGGGCAAGGAGATGGGGCAGATTGGCGCGGATTTGCTTTTGAATCGTCTGACTTCCGGCAAAGGGAGTAAGAAAAAGGAAATTCGCGTGGCGGAATATCTTGTGGTTCGTGGATCGACAGCCCCGCCGAAGAGCGCCTGAAACACCTTTGCGGCCCGCCTTTTCTCCTCCCTTCTGCTTGACAATATTCAACGATATTCTATTTTGGTAAACGTTTACCTAATCTATTTTGCGTGGAGTTAAATCCATTAGCACAGCATCGAAAAACTTGATCTGGAAGGCGACTTGCCAAATGCAGCTTATATTCCTGGGCATGGTTATTTCAGTTTTGCTGGTCCCGGTCACGGAAGCGCGTGATGCGACACTGCGCAACTCGGCGGGGGCACAGTTGTTGATTGGTACGGCTGTGTCTGCAAGCGATCTGGATAATCCAAAGCTCGCGGCGTTGATTGCGGATCAATTTAATTGCGTCACCGCGGAGAATGAATTCAAACCCGATTCGCTTCAAAGCGAGCGTGGGAAATTTACGTTTGGGCAGGCGGACAAGATCGCCGATTTTGCGTATGCGCACGACATGCAGATGATCGGTCACACGCTGTTGTGGCATCATCAGTCGCCGGCGTGGTTGTTTGAGGATGAACAGAAGCAGCCGCTGCCCCGCGAGCAGGCGCTGGCGAATCTCAAAACGCATATCGAAACAGTGGCGAAGCATTTCCAGGGGAGAGTGGCCGGGTGGGATGTGGTGAATGAAGCGATTAGCGACAATGATGGAGAATATTTGCGGGACACGCCGGCGCGGCGGGCGATCGGCGATGACTATTTGGTCAAGGCGTTTCAGTTTGCGCACGAGGCCGATCCGAACGCGCAGCTTTATTATAACGATTACAACATCGAGACGCCGGGCAAACGGGAGAAGGCGATTCGTCTGATCAAGGAACTCAAGGCGGCGGGCGTGCGGATTGATGGCGTGGGGATTCAGGGGCATTGGCTGCTTGAGTTTCCGAAATCAAATGTGGTGGATGATGCCATCGATGCTTTTGGTGCGCTAGGCGTGAAGGTGATGATCACCGAATTGGATGTGGACGTGCTGCCTCGCCGTGGCGCGGGGGCAGACCTTGGCGCAACTGAAAAGCAGGGCGTTGATCCGTACAGAGATGGGCTGCCGGATGATATTCAGGAGAAATTGGCGCGGCGGTATGAAGAGTTGTTCAAGATTTTTGTAAAGCACCGAGGGACGTTGACGCGAGTGACGTTGTGGGGCGCGGATGACGGCAATAGCTGGCTGAACAACTGGCCGGTGAAAGGGCGCGTCAATCATCCGTTGCTGTTTGACCGGAATTTTCAACCCAAGCCGGCGTTTTCGGCGGTGATCAAGGCGTTGGGCTCGTAGTGAGCGGCGGCGCTTTGATGTAGTTGCCGACCCAGCTAAAAAACGCGGGCCAGTTGGGGGTGACGTCGTGGCCGCCTTCGTGTTGGCGCCAGGCGAGTTCGCCGCCGATTAGTTGGCCGATGGGGGGCATCGGATCGGTGAGGTAATCGCCGGGGGTACCGAGATCGTGCTTGCCGAGCAATTTGTAAACCGGGCCGGCGAGGATGGCGGCCATGAAACTGCCGTGAGCGTCAACCCACTTGGCGTCGCCGTGTTCGACGGTTCCGTAGCTGATGAAGCAGGGGCGTGGGGCGCATAAAGCGATCAATTCGTGGGAATCTATGGGGAGATCTGCGGGGGTTTTGGGGGGATTGGATGCGCCGTATTTAATGAAGTTGCCGGCCATCCAGTAATACTCACCGCCCGCGAGATTTTCGACGGCTTCGCCGAAGATGTGGCGGTGGAGTTTGACGCCGCCTTCGCCGGAAGAACCGATCAAGCCGACGGCGATGCGCGGCTCGAATGCTTCGGTGACGATGGCGGCCTTGCCGTAGCGAGAGAGCCCTTCGATGCCGACCTTTGTTGCATCGACCATCGAGTCGGCATGTTCCTCGAAATAATCGATCATCCGGCTCACGCCCCATTGCCAGGCGCGGAGCGCGCCCCAGTCATCGGGTTTGCGCGGCTGGCCTTTGTTGGTTAGGCCGATGATGCCGGAGGTCAGGTGATTGTTGTCGGGCTGGATGCTGTTTGGATCGATGTAGCCGTAGCCCCAACCTTTGGTGAGGGCCTGCTGAGTCCAGGGAATTCCGGCGGGGGCGCGGGCGGAAGTGGGGAATCTGCGAGCGCCGGGGCCAAATGCGCCGCCGAAGGCGATCATGATGGGCACGGGCGCAGTTGCATTGGCAGGGACGGTGAAGTTCGCCTGGATGTTGACGGTGATTTGCGGATCGGCGGAGTTATCGACGTGGCCGACGAGCGTTTTGGTGATGGTTGGAATAGCGCCGCTTTGGCCGTGGGTGGTGTTTGTGACTTCCCAGGTGACCTTGGGGACGTTCGGTGGAATTCGGCCATAGATTTCTCGCTCAAAATCTTCGGCGATTTCGGCGCGGCGCTTCGGCCATTGATCGGCGCTCGTTACCTTCGTTCCATCTTTCATCCG
>DATAPK010000268.1:0-18549 GCA_036265245.1 Tepidisphaeraceae bacterium
CCTATCCCGGCGCCGATCACTCGCGCTACAGCCACAGCCTCGGCGTTATGGAGACCGCGCGGAAGATCATTGACCAACTTCGCCGAAATTTCTATATCAGCGATGAGCAAGAAACCACCTGCCTCGCCGCTGCGCTTCTCCACGATCTTGGCCACGGCCCGTTCAGCCACGTCTTTGAGCGCGTCACCGGAATCGATCATGAAGAACTCACCCATCGCGTCGTCCTCGACCCCGATAGCGAAGTCCATCGCGTCCTGATCGCCCATGACGCAACGCTTCCACAAGAAATCATCGACTTCCTCGAATGCTCGCCAAAAAGATCTTTCATTTGCGACATCCTCTCCAGCCAGCTCGACGCCGACCGTCTCGACTATCTCCTTCGCGACAACCTCATGACCGGCAGTCGCTACGGCGGATATGACCTGCGCTGGCTCCTGGTCTCGATGACCATCGACACCACATCCGATCGGCTCGCCGTGACATGGAAGGGCGTCAGCGCCGTCGAAGCCTATCTCGCCGCGCGATATCACATGTATCGCAACGTCTATTTCCACAAAGTCGTCCGCGCCGGCGAAGGGATGCTTAAGCTCGCGTTGCAACGCGCCAAGCGTCTCGCCGCCCAGGATCGTCTTGAGTGGCCCAGGCGCGAAGACAATTTCCACAAAGCCCTGCTCGGCCAAAAATTGACGATCAAGGAATTCGTCGACCTTGACGACATTTCCGTGATGCATTGCTTCAAGCTCTGGACCGAATCCAGCGACGCAACGCTCGCCTCGTTATGTAAGGGAATTCTGAATCGCCGAATCTTCAAGACAATCGACCTGTCTCGCATCGCCCCCGACCGCGCCGCCGCCATGGCCCAAGCCGCCGACACCGCCATCACCGCCGCCGGCGGCGAATCGGGTTACGAAATGTTCTACGATGAAATCACCGACACGCCTTACGAAATCTACGTCCCCACCGCCAACGACGCCGCCAGCGAAATCCTGGTCTGCGACCCCGACGGCAAAGCCACCGAATTCGCCTCGATTTCTCCAATGAGCCAGGCGCTAAACACCGAATTGGCGTTTCGCCGAATTCACGTTGCTAGTCAATGGAAGACTGAGGTGGATCGCGCAATAAGCCCTATCCAGTAAACTCAAATGGAACTAACTATTCGATGCTTTGGGGGGATGAGACAATTGCTCAAGGGTTTCAAAATATCTTCGATGGGTGCGCCGGATCGCTTTTTCATCTGCAGCCTGAAGAAGTACCACTTCGCGGTTAATTCCTTTTCGATGCAGGTCAAGCTCGCGCTCTAAACGAGCATGATGGGCCGAATCCCTCTCGGTATCCGCAAAAGTATTCATCTCAACGATCTGTCCGGCACGCGGATCGTAATCAATCAAGAATAGCATTGTGACCTTCTTTCTTCCTTCTGTCCCATTCATCCATAATCAATTGATATCGTTCAGTAAAGATGTCTCTGAGCTTTCTTCGAAGCGATTGACCTGACTGGCGAATATTTTCAATCCGTTTGCGGTAATCCTCGTTAGCCCTTGAGTTAGGATCAGCATCGTTCGCTGCTTCAAGCACATCACGCTCAAACTCCTCTACCTGGTCCACTAACGTAGACAATTCCATAAGTTGCGATTGCACCCAATCAGGGCCTGCACCGTATTTTACGCCGCGATCAATTTCATCCGCAATTTTTTCCGAGAATTCGGCCCAAAGTTGCTGCAATTCTGTTCGAATTTGTATCTCAAAAGTTCGATTTTCTGATTGAACTAGCAAATGCACGGCACGATATCCGTTTTTGGGCTCTCCACGGCGATCGATCACACGAATTACAGTGAACGCCGCAGTCATCTTTGCGCACACATCATCTTGGGCGGCGATATCCGCAATAATCAATCTACATCCGGCAATATCCTGCATTCGGCTGAGGCGCGTACGTTCACGTTGCAGCTTGGCGACGATTGAACCCGTGGTCTTTGCTTCTCTTGCAGTGGGGGTGCTGCCGACGATGGATTCAATCTTGCTTACGAGCCGCGCAAATGGTTCGGAAAACGTAGTTCGATATTCGGCAAGCATCCTCAAGTCGGCCTCGCTTGCCTTCCCGGATTTTAAACGATCGCCGAGTTTGTCAATCTGGGAGGTGGTCATTCAAGGATTATCCCCCAAATGTGATTTTCCTGCTCGTCTCGTCTCGCTCTTTTAGATGCGCCATCAACAGCGCGATATACCCCTCATTAATCAGCGGCCGATCCGACAACCCAAGCCGCTCGCGCACTTTCATCACGCTGGCTTCCCCGTCACCCTCAATTTCAACAAACGTCCCCAGGTGCGGCAACTCATCCAACTCAACATGACACCCTTCCAGCATCCATCGCTCCCGCCGTTTTTCAAAAGATAAAACTGCGTAATACCCCAATTGGCCAAACACCGCAGCCATCTTCTCCGCGTCATCCACCCCAACCTCATATTCTTCCCGGCTCTTCAACTCTCCACGCAGCCGCGGGCCTTTCAACGTGACGATGAATTTCTCATCATTGGTGGCAATATTGCGATTAGACCGAATGCGCAATCCCCGATCCCCATCCCGCAGCGCATGATCATCCGTATCAAAAAAAGTATTCGTCTCGAAAAACTCACCAATCTTCTCCGCCCCCAGCGACTTCAGTTTCTCGCGCAAGCTGGCGTGATCAGGAACTTTGATCTTGGCTTCAATTTCAACGGGCATATTTACCCAACGACAAAATTCACCAGCTTCTTCGGCACATACAACTTCTTCTTCACCGTCTTCCCCGCCAGCCACGGCACGACCTTCTCCGATCTCGCCGCCTGCTCCAGGATCAACGCTTCTTCCGCGTCGGCCGCCACCGTGATCTTATCTCGCAGCTTGCCGTTCACCTGCACCGGCAATTCCATCGTCGATTCAACCAGCTTCGCCGGATCAAACGTCGGCCAAGGCCGTCGCGCCAGCGTCTTGGTATGCCCCAGATGCAGCCAAAGCTCCTCGGCAATATGCGGCGCAAACGGCGCAAGCATCAGCGTCAAACTCTCCGCCAACTCTCGCGGAATAATCTCCATCCCCGTGATTTCGTTGTTGAGCTTGATCAACTCCGCAATGCCCGTGTTAAACCGCAACGCCGCGATGTCCTCCGCCACCTTCTTGATCGTCCGATGCATCTGCCGATCCAGCGCTTCCGGAATCGCAATTGGCTTGATCTTCGCAACTCTATTCTTCTCTTCATCGCCGACCAGATTTCGCCAGACAGCGTTGAGAAACCGGACCATCCCAACAATATCGCGAGTATTCCAGGGTTTTTGCTGCTCAAGCGGCCCCATATACATGACATAGAGTCTTGCGGCGTCTGCACCATAATCCCGTATGATTTCGTCGGGATTGGCAACATTCCCGCGACTCTTGGACATTTTAAAGCTGCGTGCATCCACACGAATTGCCGGATTGGAACTCAATACAAATCCATCTTGTCGCTTTGTCACTTCCTCAGCTGATAATGATACTACTTGCCATTTGCATCCATCAGATCCAAGGATTTCTTCGGCACTTATCAGCATACCCGATTCAATCGCACTTCTTATTGAAGGCAGTACCTGCTCACCATATGCAATCCACTCTCCATCCTTTTTTACGCCACGATATTCGACCTCCCCCAGGATCAACCCCTGATTCACCAGCCGCGAAAACGGCTCCCGCGTCGAAACATGCCCCAGATCAAACAGCACCTTGTGCCAAAACCGCGCATAAAGCAGATGCAGCACCGCATGCTCGACGCCGCCGACATACAGATCGACCGGCATCCAGTACTTCTCTTTTTCCGGATCGACAAACCGATCCGGATTCTTCGGATCGCAATACCGCAGGTAATACCAGCACGACCCCGCCCACTGCGGCATCGTGTTCGTCTCACGCACAAGCCCACGCATAGCTATGCGTGGGCTTTCATATTTCATCCACTCTTTTGCTTTAGAAAGTGGAGGCGCTGCGGTGCCCGTTGGTTTGAAATCCTCCATCGGCGGCAGCGTCAGCGGCAATTCACTCTCATCAATCGCATACGCCTGATCCTTCTCATCCAGCACAATCGGAAACGGCTCACCCCAATACCGCTGCCGCGAAAAGAGCCAGTCGCGCAGCTTGTATTTGATCGCACGATGCGCAACCCCATCCGCCGCCAGGAACGCCGTGATGTGTTCCTTCGCCTCCTCGGTTTTCATCCCATTGATGATTGGAGAATTGATCGCGACGCCTTCGTTCGTAAACGGGCGGTCGAGAGAGGACTGAGGACTGAGGACTGAGGACTGAGTGGAAGAAAGAGGCGCGACGACTGCCTTGATGGGGATGTCGAATTTCTTCGCGAATTCCCAGTCCCGCTCATCATGCGCCGGCACCGCCATGATCGCGCCCGTGCCATATCCCATCAGCACATAATCCGCGATGTAGATCGGAATCTTCTCATCGTTGATCGGATTGATCGCATACGCCCCGATGAACTCGCCCGTCTTTTCCTTCGCATCCGTCATCCGATCGCGATCGCTCTTCGACCCCGCCTGCGTGCGATACGCTTCAATCGTCTCGCGCCGCTCTGCCGGCGTGATCCGATCCACCAGCGGATGCTCCGGCGCAAGCACCATATACGTCGCCCCATACAGCGTATCCGGTCGCGTGGTAAACACCGTGATCGGATCAATCTCGTCGGAACCTTCGCTCTCTTCTGTAGCCGCGACGCCTGCGTCGCCTTTCCGGGGAGGCGACGCAGGCGTCGCAGCTACAGTCGCCACCTCAAAATCCACTTCCGCCCCCACGCTCCGCCCGATCCAATTCCGCTGCATCTCTTTGAGCGACTCCGGCCATTGCAATTGATTGAGATCCGCAATCAACCGATCCGCATACGCGGTGATGCGCAGCATCCACTGCCGCAGCGGCCGCTTCTCCACCGGAAATCCGCCCACCTCGCTCTTGCCGTCGATCACTTCCTCATTCGCCAGCACCGTCCCCAGCCCCGGGCACCAGTTCACCGGAATCTCATCCGTATATGCCAGCCGTTGCCCGTCGATGGTGTCGCGCTGTTCCTCCGGCGAAAGCTCCCGCCACAATCGCTCCGTCCGCACCTCGCCGGTGATCGCCTCCATCCCTTCCTGCGTCGGATTCGTCACCACGCTTCCATCAGGCCCAACGACATAATTCTCATTCATCAACTCGTTGACCAGATGCCCAATCGGCATCGCCTTCTGATTCATCGGATCGAAATAGCTGTTAAACAGTTGCAGGAAAATCCACTGCGTCCATTTGTAATAAGTGGGGTCGGTGGTATCGACTTCGCGATCCCAGTCATAGCTCATCCCCGCCATCTGAATCTGCCGCCGAAAGTTCTTGATGTTGGTTTCCGTCAGCTCGCGCGGATGCCGGTTCGTCTTAATCGCATATTGCTCCGCCGGCAGCCCAAACGCATCCCACCCGGTCGGATGCAGCACATTCATCCCGATCATCCGCTGATACCGCGCGATGATGTCCGTCGCCGTGTAATTCTCCATGTGCCCCATGTGCAGCCCCGCGCCGCTGGGGTAAGGGAACATGTCCAGCACATAGCTTTTAGGCATCCCACCCGCCTCAGCGGGGTCAAGCGCGGCGAAAGTCTTATGATCGAGCCAGTATTTCTGCCACTTCTTCTCGATCGCTGTAAAGTTATAAGGCATAGGAAGGGCCATCGTACGAGAAGGGGGCTTGGTTGTCAGTGGGCCAAGGGGAAACGATGAATGCTGAACGATAGAACGGGAGGGCAAGGCACGACCGTCACGGGGGCAAACCGCGCCGGTAATGCAAATCATAAAATGTCTCTTCTCTCTCAGGCGGCATATAACCAAGCTGATTGATCGCACGGTCAATCATGGGTTGCCCGCGATCCGGTTGCTCGAAGGAATTTCCCCCGGGTCCAGTCCAGCCCCGCGGCTCCGGGACGAACAAGCCATGCTTCAACCGCACGCCGACCAACCACACCGCAGGTGGATAATTCTTCGCCGCAGCCTTCTCAAGCCACGCGTAGCCACCCAACGCATCAGGTTCCACGGGCCAGAGAATAATGTCGCCAAGTTGATCCGAATGGTTTTCCAGCCACTGTGCATACCGGTACTCCGCCGCCGGATCGCCCTTGGCGGCTTTTGCGTAGAGCAGCCAGCCAGGGATATAGACGATTAGTAAGAGTAGACTGAGCGCGCACGCGGAGCAGACCGCGGCGATCTTCGCGGCGCGCCAACTCTTAAAGAGCAGAAGCAGAGGTACGCCGATCAGGAGCAACGGCGTGAAGCATGGAAGATAACTCACTGGCATCGGCCAAGGCCCGCCATTCTCATTTTATGGAATCCCTATTCACATCACATTCCAGCTAAATACCGGGGAATCATGACTTTGCTTGCGTCATTCTAATCCCGGCGAACTGGATGGCGAGCGCAGTAAAGCGGAATGCACGCGCAGCGAATCTGAAGAACTCGGCGAGCAACCCGAAACTTCCGGGGCGCAACCCGAGAACTCGGGGGCGTAACTCGGCAAACTCGGGACCAAGCCCGGATATTGCGTTGCGAAACCCACCGACTGCGGGATGTAACCCGAAGATTGCGGGGTGAACGCCGAAAAAAGCGGGGGCCTATCCGGAATAGGCGTCATTCATTCCAGCAATGTTGAAGGCGTGGCCAACCGATCCGCAGTTGATGCAACAGACGCGCCCTGACAGCCCCGGGGCATCTCCATATTCAATCGGTTGAGGGAAGATAACGGATCAACATTCAGCAGCCGGGCGGGCACTGGAATATTCTTCGACGCCCCAGCATCATCCCCACGGCCATCACAGATAAAGCCAACGCCGGTTCCGGCAAGCTCACCCCAACCACCGCAAAGTCTGAAGTAAACGAGTCCACTCCATTAACCGAATAGGTCGCAATCGCCTCAAACGTTTGCAAACCATTTTCCGTCGGCGTGTAAAGAAACTGTTGCGTGCCGGTGCTTTGATTGAAAACCGCGATCAGATCCTCGTTGTGATAAAGCTCGATATGATTAGACGTCAGGCCGGTGAGCGTAATCCCCAGATCAATCGCCTGCCCGTTGTTCACGCTGGTGTTCACCGCATTCAAAACACTCAATTGCAGCGGCCTGGTCGTCGAATTAAATGTGCCCTGATTCTGCGCCTGATAAACCATCGCCATCGCTTTGGTCGGCAACCACGAATCCGCGCTCGGATCAAGCCCCGATTGTGTATCGCTCAGCGCCGCGATTTTCGGCCAGGTGATCGGGATGTAAGTCGACGATACATAATCGTCAGCCAAATTCAGCTGGTTAACTTGTCCAAGCCAGGGATTAGAAATGTTGCTGACCAATTGGAGTGGCTGGCCGGGCGTGAGAGAGGGCACTTGCCCAGTTGGATATCGCGCTCGAATCGCCTGCGCGATAAAGGCATAACGAATCTTCGGATCGGTGTCGGCATGTGCGATGTTCCAATCCATCGCCAGCCCAACATGCGCGCCATCGAACCGAGCAGACACATAGGCTTGATCCGTGAGAGCAGGAAAAACCGTCTGATCTGCCGTGCCGGCGATGCAGAGTCCAACTGTCTTGCTTAATTGCGTCTGATCCAAATTCGGCACAAAGGCCGCGCCAAAGCCCTTATCGCAGACATATCCCACCGTTCGATCCGGCACCATCAATGCGATGTAACTGGCCGCGTAAGCTCCCTTGGAAAGCCCATCAAGAACAACCGGCGCATTGCTGATCTCAGGATGGTTGGTCGCATTCGCCACCGCATCCATCACCGCCTGAAAGTTCGCCTGTCCTTCAGCCGGCGTGTTGCCCCAGTAAGTCACATCCGTATTGCCAAGTGTGTCTCTTAAACCAACGATTCCAAACCCCATCCCCGGCAGGATCGACTGCCACGAGCCATTGGTCGTCACGTTCCGCGTATCCTTCGCCGTTCCAGGCAGGTTAAAAACCAGCCCGTGAATTCGATCCACCCCATCCGGTATGTACGCACGGAACTGCACCGGCACCGTCTGCCCGGCATCTACCATATTCACAGTAAAATTCACCGGCGTCGCCGCTTCAACGACAGCGCCATAGATGACGAAGATGCCAATGACCCAAACCGCTTTGCGAATACCCACCATGATTTTCCCGCCAGTGACAGGACGATTTATCGTGTCGAAAGACCCACAGCCAAGGCAAGAATCTTATATGTCCCATGGCAGGATGGCAAATGGATTTTAAGCCAGCGTTGGCATCCTGCCTGGCTCAGTGCGAGGAAAGGGTCTTCGTTGAAATGACGAATGACCAAACCAGAAATCCCAATGAAATCCCAATAGTCAATGACCAATGACCAGAGGCGAACCCGCGCTTGGTCATTTGGATTTGGTCATTCATTGGTCATTCTGGTTTGGTCATTCGGGTTTATCCTCACGCCATTTTCTTCGCCGCCATATCCTCGACCGCCGCGCCGCCAAGCTGAAACGAATGCGACACGCCCCCTACGTCCCAGAAAAGCCGCGAGAAATGGGATGCCAACGCCACGCGACGCCCCGGCGATGCGATGCGACAAAGCAAATGAGCCGGGAACAATCATCGTTCCCGGCTCTGGCGCGATTTAGCAAGCGAGAACAATTCCCGTTCCCGGCTGATTTGCGAAAATACATCCGTGCACAACCACCGTTCCCGCTTGAATTGGGATTTGGGGTGGGGGAACGATGAGTGTTCCGGCATGGTTTGGGGCGGTTCATCGGGGAACGGAGATCGTTGCCGGATGCGGGATGGGAAACGATCGAGGTGAAATCGGCCCACCAAGTCATGAACGAATGCACTCGCCGAATCGATCGGCATTGCCGCCGGATTGACGACCGATCACCCAACCACCCGCGTCACGGTATCGCTCGCTCTCGCGGGCGAAGCTTCCGCCACAGGTCCCCTGACCCCGAACGGGAATTGCTCCGGTCAATATTTCGCAAAAAGTTTGACAGGTATATTGTCGGGGCTAGTTTAAAGAAATGGCCACTTGTAAGCGGAGAGAGGCTCTTCACTCAATGGCCGGGAGAATGGTAGTTATATTGTTGGAGGCGATCTGATGAGTGAATCTCAGCGACTGACGCCTGATGAGTTGGTCTCACGCTTGGCAGAAAAAGCCCGGCTGTCTCCGGATCAAGTTCGCGCGCTTCTCCAAGCACAGGCCGAACTCGCCTCGGAGCAAGCGCGATATGATTATCCTGTGCCCGGCATCGGCATGCTCCAACTGATCGACACACCACCCCGAACTTTGGTCATGAAGTTTGGACCAAAGATGGGCCAAACCCTGCAGATTCCCGCGAAGAAGAAGCTGAAGTTTCGCGTGTGCGCAACGATGACGGACATTGTCTTAGGCAATCCCAAAGCCTTGCGCGATCCTATAGCGATGCCCGACCTGTTTGATCCGGAAGTCTTTGACGTCACTTGGTATCCGCCGGACGCTGAGCATGATGACTAACTCTGGCGGTTCGGCGGCGGTATACTTTACTTGTGGCCAAGCGCCGCGCGTGCGCCGCCGGGGCCTCTCAACGGCCTTACGTTATCCACCGAAGGAGACACCGATGCGGAACCTATGCCTGATGGTCTTATGCTTGTCTCTCGCTGGCTGCGCGTCCTCACGGTGGCAAGTTGTTCCAGCCGAGAACGGGGCCGTTCTTCTGGATCAGACAACGGGCGAGACATGGTCACGCAGCTTCTACCAGCGGCCTGGCGAGAGTTTCGTTACGCCTTACTGGAGAGAAATGAAGCGCGGTGTAGCAGCGACTCAACCAGACGGCGGCGTATAACCACCCGAAGCGGGCCGCCGCGAGATCACTGAACAGGAGCCACCCATGGATTCAGATCAAGCAGCCATCGTGCAGCGCGTGTTGGATGAGAATGATCTCGATGCACAGCAGGTGCTCGATGTGCTCGTGCAGACGCTGGTCGGGCGGCATGTGGATTGTGAGCGGGTGAAACGCGGGCGGCGGATCGACGGGGGGCATGGCGGGCAGCCTCGGGTGGATGCACTCAACCCGGCCATGGATGCGCTGCATGAAGCCAGAGGCCGCAACGCACAAAGCGATCCGGAGATGGCGGGGGTGCAGGAGATTCTGTTCAGAATGCTGGGGGAATGCCAGATGGCCGCCGAAGAAGCAGCGGGGCTGAGCGGGGATGACGATGAGCCGCCGCCGGGGATGCGGCTGGTGAGGGATTGAAGGCGGAAATCCGAATGACCTATTCCTAATGCCAATTCCCAATGACCACTTTCCGATACCAATTCCCAATGACCAAACCAGAATGACCAATGAATGACCAATTCCCAATGACCAATAGCCATGCGCATTTGGGCTATTGGTCATTGGGACTTCATTGGTCATTCGGATTTGGTCATTGGTCATTCCCTCCCTCCCCCGATTTGTCATAACCCCCGTTTCCTGATTACAATGACCCATCCGGGCCTGTCCCCATTCGGGGCGGGTCGGCAAGGAGACGTGAATGGCCCTGATGCATCTGATGGCGACTGTCGAAGTCGGCCAATACATCAATCTCTGGAAGATCCTGCCTATCCTGGTCGTTCTGCTGATTTGGGCAAGACTGATGACGTGGGCGGACAAAGACGCCATCGACGCCCATCTGCCGCGCACGCTGCTCAACAGCATCATGATCGTGGTGCTGATCGCCAGCCTGCTCACCTTCCTGATGGTGCCCGCCTATCTCGTCGCGATCTCGGTATTTCTCTTCGCCTTCATTGTCGATATGGGCGTTTACCTCGGCTTGCGACAGCAGAAGGTCGGCCTGAAGGATTTGAACAAGCAGTTTAAGGATTGGCTTCATAGCTTAACCAGCGGCAAGGCAAAGGAAGTGAAGGTCGCCGAAGGCGCGGTTGGGTTGATCGACAAAAAAGGAAACACGATCGCGGCCCCGGACACCGATGCGCCTGAAGCGCCTGGATACGCAGCCGCGCAGAAATTCCTCGCCGACCCGATGCGCCGGCACGCCGAGCAGATCGATCTCGTGCCGCAGGAAGGGGCCGCGGCGGTTCGATTTCTCGCCGACGGCGTTCCCTTCAACGGAACCAGCCTCACCCGCGACGAAGCCGCCGCCGCCATCACGTATCTCAAGCGTCTGGCCAGCCTCGATCTCACCGAGCTTCGCAAGCCGCAATCCGGCAAGATGAAGCTTTCGTACGGCGGCAAAAAGCACGAAGCCGAAGTCAAAACCGCCGGCAGCACCGCCGGCGAATCCATCGCCCTTGGCATCGACGTCAAAACCCGCCACGGCCGAAAGCTCGAAGAGCTTGGCATGACCGACGATCAGTTCACAGCAGTTTTAGATGTCGTGCAGGACGCCACCGGCATCGTGTTGGTTTCTGCTCCCAAGGGGCAAGGCCTCACGTCGATGCTCTATGCGATTCTGAAAAAGCACGATGCGTTTTTGACGCATATCCAAACCATCGAGCGCAATCCGCCGGTTGAATTGGAAGGCATCAAGCAAAACAAACTCCCCGCCGTCTCTACGCCCGGCGAAGAGGCGAAGCTGGTAGATTGGGTTTGCAGCCAGGAACCCGACGTGGTTGGCATCGCCGAAATGGAAGACCCCAAAAGCGCTGCGGTTGCCCTCCGATATGCCGCCCAGGGAAAGCGTTTATACGTCGGCCTCCGCGCCACCAACACCTTTGAGGCATTGGCGCAATGGCGCAAGCTCGTCGGTGACGACGCCGAGGCGATGAAGGATCTGAAGTTCATCATCAACGGCCGAGTCGTTCGCAAGCTCTGCATGGCCTGCAAAGTCGGATACACCGCCGACCCCGACACGCTCCGCAAATGGAATATGTCCCCCGATAAGGTCGGCAAGCTCTACCAAGCCCGCACCCAGCCGCTGCGCGATCCCAAGGGCAACCCTCTGATTTGCGAATTCTGCCAGGATATGCACTTCGTCGGACGCGTCGGCGTTTTTGAAACCTTTATCGTCGATGACGAAGTTCGCTCGGTGATCGCCGCCGGCGGATCGGTCAATCAATTGAAAGCGCTCTTCCGCAAGCAGCGGCAAAAGCTGCTGCAGGAATCGGCGCTGGGCAGAGTCGAAAGCGGCGACACCAGCGTGCAGGAAGTGGCCAGAGTGCTCGGCGCCTCCTCCGGCAGCAAACCAGCGGCAGGTTCTCCGCCTTCATCCGGTGGCGGCGGGCCCTCCGCGGGTGGCGCCAGACGTCCGTCGTCGAGCCCAAAGCCGCCGCGCAAGCCGTAATGTTCGATCGATGCAGCAGAGGCTCGGAGATTCCATGCCGGCCTCTTTGAGCGAAGGCAAGATATGATTTTCGGAATTGCAATTCTTCTGTTGGTCCTCGCGATCGCATACTTCCATTACGCGCAAGGCTTTTTCAGCGCAACCATCTCCGCGATCTGCACGATTGTTGCCGCCATTGTCGCGGTTTCCTATCACGAAACCGTGATCAACCTGCTTCTGAAGGGGGCTGTCGCCAACTACGCCGAGGCGATGGTGCTGTGCGGGCTTTTCGCTCTGACCTACATCATTCTTCGTGTCATCGCAGATAAAGCGGTTCCGGGAAACGTTCTCTTCCCGCTCATGGTGGACAAAATCGGCGCGGGGGTGATGGGCATCGTCGCCGGGCTGTTTGGCACGGGCGTCTTTGTGATGGCGGTGCAGTCGATGCCTTTCGGGCCGAGCATCGCCGGCTATGCCCGCTTCACCGTCGTCGATCGCGAAGTCAATTTCCCCGGCCCCGGCGGCCGCAGCCAGGATTCCATCACCGACAGCGAAATGAAGGACCCCTCCTTCGATCCAGCCAAGGTCAAGGGCATCCTCGTGCCCGTTGATGACATGGTCGTCAGCGTAGTTGGCAATCTCAGCACCGGCGCACTCTCCAACGATCACCCCCTGGCGGCGATTCATCCTGATTGGCCCACCGAACTGTTCGGCGAGCGCACCGGCGTCCAGACCGGAACCAAACGCGTCCTGCTCAACCTTCCCGGGTTGCAGATGGTCAATCTTCAGGATGTTTTCAAAATGGATTCCGTCTTCGAGATCGATGCTGAATTCCATTCCGTTCGCGAAGGCGTAAACCGCGACCTGCAACCGTTGGTCCCTGAAAAGGGCGATACGCTCAAAGCCGCCGCCGACCAAACTCTGCTCGTCGTGCGCGTCTCCTTCGGCACCGATGCCGGCGATGAAGACAATAAAGTTCGCGTGAGCTGCGGAGCCGTTCATTTGGTTGGATGGAAAGATCAGGGCGGCACTCGCGCCTACACGGATTACAATCCGCTCGGCACGCTCGAAAACGCCAACGTCTTATTCCGCAATAAGCCCGACGATCCGATCGTTCTGCAATCCGGCAAATCAGCCGATTTTGTATTCCAGGTCAATCGCGATGATGTCTTTAAGGATCCCAATCCCAAAACCAAGGAAGCGGACATCAAGAACGGCGTGTTCGTCGGTGTGAAGCGCATGGCGCAACTGGATCTTTCCGGCCGAACCGTGAAGGGCCCGCCGAACCTCAGCAAGGATGTCGAGGTCATCCGCAAGCCTTTGCCGCAGGCGGAACATCTTCCCAAGCGCGGCGAGAATGGAGATCTGCAGGCCTCCGTCGAAACCGTCGCCGGCCCGCTCGATGTCACCGACATCACCGTCAACGACAAACTTTTCGCCGCCGTCAATCCCGGCATGTATCAGGGCGATCAATCCAACATCACCTTCCGCTCCGGCGTCGCCTCCATGCGGCAGAAGAAATTCGCCAAGCTCACCGTCAACCCCACCGATGCCGTCAAGATGCTCGGCATGGGCGACAACGCCACCACCGATCTATTCGTCCCTGACGGAAAGAAAATGGTGCAGGTGGTCGCCAAGACACCCGCCAAGGGCGATGCCTGGGCCTGGGCCGATCTCAATTCATTTGAGCTTCTTGACGCTAGTGGAACCAAATACAAACCAAACGGCGCGCTCGCGGAACTCAAACAAACCGGCCAAAACAAGATGGTCGCCAATTATGATGCTGATACACCTGTCCAATCCGTAAACAAGGAAGACGGCCGGCCCGGTCAGGTATTTATGATTTTTAACGTTCCAACCGGCACGCAAATCACGCAAATCCTGTATCAGGGTAAGCCGATTTTTGCGAAGAATGTGACCGTGCAATAAGTTTTCCCCCTTGAGCGCATCAAGCATTCGCGCAAAATAGACCGACAGAACGTAATGGATTACCACCCCCAGAGGATGGGGGTGGCCCGATAAAACTGAGGGCAAAATATCAAGGAAGAAGTTATGGCCGACGTGACCCCGCCAACCATTCGAACATTCCAGGTTTTTCCAGACATCCCCGAGAAACTCCAGCCGCTCATGGAGCTGGCGCAGAATATGTGGTGGATGTGGCATCCCGATGCCGTCGAGTTGTTCCGCCGTCTCGACCGCAAGCTCTGGGAGCAGGTCTATCACAATCCCGTCAAGATGCTTGGCGCGATCTCCCAGGCCAAGCTCGCCGACGCCGCCAAGGATGAAGGATACCTCGCCCACCTGAAGCGCTGCCACGAGCAGTTCAAATTCCATCTTCAGGAGCACGGCTGGTTTCACCAGAATCACGCCGACAAGAGCAAAATGCTCATCGCCTATTTCTCCGCGGAATTCGGCATTCACGAATCGCTGCCGATCTATTCCGGTGGCCTCGGCGTTCTCGCCGGCGACCACCTCAAAAGCGCCAGCGAAATCGGTCTGCCCCTCGTCGCGGTCGGCTTGCTCTATCGCAACGGCTATTTCCAGCAATACCTCACCAGCGACGGTTGGCAGCAGGAAGCCTACCCGGAGCTCGACTTTTACAACCTGCCCATCGAATCGATGAAGTACGCCGACGGCACCGAAATTCATGTGCGCGTCGACATGCCAGACAACGCCGTCTTCTGCAAAGTCTGGAAAGCCAGCATCGGCCGCATTCCGCTTTATCTGCTCGACACCAATCTCCCCGAAAATTCACCCGCCGACCGCGAAATTACCAGCAAGCTTTATGGTGGCGGCAGCGAGATGCGCATCAAGCAGGAAATCGTCCTCGGTATTGGCGGCGTCCGCGCGATGGAGGCCGTCAACCTTCAGCCCAGCGTCTGGCACATGAACGAAGGTCACGCCGCCTTCCTCGCCCTCGAACGCATCCGCATCCTGCTCGACCAGAGCCAGCTCACGTTCGACCAGGCCCGCCAGCAGGTGATGGCCAGCAGCGTCTTCACCACGCACACGCCGGTTCCTGCCGGCATCGACTTCTTCCCGCCTGATCTGATGACCAAGTATTTCAAAAATTACTGGCCTCAGCTCAAGCTCGACGAGGAAGGTTTCCTGGCGCTGGGCCGCGAAGATGCCGGCAACAAAAAACAGGGCTTTTCAATGGCTGTCCTCGCCATCCGGCTCGCCGACAATTACAACGGCGTCAGCAAGCTCCACGGCGATGTCTCCCGGCACATGTGGCACAATCTCTGGCCCAACGTCCCGCCGGAAGAAGTCCCCATCAAATCCGTCACCAACGGCATTCACGTGCGCTCCTGGCTTTCGCCTGATATCAGCTTTCTTCTCGACCGCTATCTCGGCGAAAAATGGATGAGCGATCCCACAGACCAATCCGTCTGGGAAAGCGTCAATCAAATCCCCGATGAAGAACTCTGGCGCGCCCATGAGCGCTGCCGCGAGCGCATGGTCGGCTGGGCCAGGCAGATGCTGCGCGAGCAGCTCATCCGCCGCGGCTCGGGCACGGAAGATGTCGCCGTCGCCGATGAAATCCTCGACCCCGAAGCCCTCACCATCGGATTCGCCCGTCGTTTCGCAACATATAAACGCGGCGCCCTCCTTCTGCGCGAGCCCGATCGTCTCCGCCGTTTGCTGGAAGATACCAAGCGGCCGATTCAGTTCGTCTTCGCCGGCAAAGCACACCCCGCCGATCACGAAGGCAAGGAACTTATCAAGACCATCGTCAATTTCGCGCGCGACACGCACATTCGCCGCCGTTTCGTCTTCATCGAAAACTACGACATCAACGTCGCCCGCGCGCTCGTGCAGGGCGTCGACGTCTGGCTCAACACGCCGCGTCGTCCCTACGAGGCCTCCGGTACCAGCGGCATGAAGGCCGCCGCCAACGGTGTCCTCAATTGCTCCATCCTCGACGGCTGGTGGGTTGAAGCCTATGACCTCGACCACAGCGTCGGCTGGGCCATCGGTCGCGGCGAGCAATACCAGGATTCCAACTATCAGGACACCCTCGAGTGCCAGTCGCTTTTCAACATTCTCGAAAAGCAGATTCTGCCCCTCTTCTATCAGCGAGGCGTCGACAACGTGCCGCGCGAATGGATCGCGCGCATGAAAACCTGCATGCGAAAACTCGCGCCGGTCTTCAACACCAACCGCATGGTGCGCGAATATGCCGAGCGCTTTTATGTTCCCGCCTTCAGCCGCGGAACCAAGCTCATCGCCGACGGCCTCAAACGCGCCGTCCAACTCGCCGGCTACAAGCAGACCATGCACAGCAAATGGTCGAAGATTAAAATCGTTGGTGTCCACACCAGCGGCAATGGTCATTACAAAGTCGGCGATCAAATGCAGGTTGAAGCGCTCATCGACCTCCCCGAAATCGACCCCGCCGAGCTATCGATCCAACTTTACGCCGGCCCGATCAACGGCACCGGTCAGATCGACGCGCCGCAAATTCTGAAGATGACCCATTCCAAGCAGATGGCCCCCGGGCGGCACCTTTTCACCGGCAAAATCGAATGCCGAACCAGTGGCCGGCAGGGTTTCGCCCTGCGCGTCGTCCCCGGCAACGAAGACATGGCCTCCCCCTTCGAGCCAGGTCTCATCATTTGGAACTAATCGACTTAGAAGCAGACAGGTTGAGTTTTTCGTTTAGCGGCGGGGCATGCCCCGCGTTCCACCACCTTTTGGTGGTGGACCTTCCGCGTCCCCGCGCCAGCTATCGGACGAAATTCCCCTTGCGAATCTGGGGATATTGAGCCGATCCTGCCTATCGGTGGCGCGTATCGGGGCTTCCGCAGGTCGAGCCAGAGCCCGACTTGCCGCCCCGCGCATTGCCCGTTGGCCCAACACGTTGTACTTTCAAAGCTCTCATATGTGGGTGCATGAGGCTGTTCTAGGAGTGGTTTGATCAAAGGAATCTTTCAACATCGCCGTGCGATGGGGCGCGGTTTCTGGAGCCTGTTCGATCAGGGGATCGTCAGCTCCGGCAATTTCCTGTCCAACATCTTTCTCGCCCGCGCCGTTTCCGAGCATGATTATGGGACATTCGCTCTCCTCTTCGGCATCTTATTGATGTTGAACAACGTCCACGCCTCCCTGGTCACTTATCAAATCTCCGTCAGGGCGGCCACCTGCGATGAATCAAAAGCCCGCGAATACATCGGCAGCGGGTTGCTCACCACGATTTTCCTCTCGCTTCTGCTGGCGATTCCGCTGGCGATCGGGTGCATCGCGCTCGGCCAGGCGAAGCTCATTCTCTGGGCGCTGCCTGCGATGATGCTCTGGCAGATGCAGGAAACCGTCCGCCGCGGATTGATGGCCCGCATGCGTTTTCGCGCAGCATGCGCCGGCGATGCCATCAGCTTCATCGGGCAGGCCGTGATCATTTTCTATCTCGCCCGGCGAGGAGCGGCATCGCTTTCCAACGTCTTCATCGCCATGTCCATCACCAGTGTTCTTGCGATGGCGTTGCAGATTTTGCAGCTTGGCCTCTTCAATTTTGAGGATGCTGAAATCTCGGAATTTGCCCGCACCGGCTGGTCGATCGGCCGCTGGCTGCTCATGAATAATTTGCTTTCAGTCCTCAATCTCCAGGCGGTAGGATGGATCATCGCCACGTTTCATGGCCGCGAGCAAGTCGCTCAGATTCAGGCGATCAGCAATATCCTCGGCATGACACATCCGGTCCTTATGGGTCTCAGCGCCTTGATCGTTCCCGCCACCGCCAAAGCCCGCGCCAGCAACGGCATTCGCCACGGCGCTCGCGTCGCTCTCACCTATGCGTCCATGGGCGCCGCGATGCTCATCCCGATTTATCTGGTCATCGCCCTGATTCCCCACGATGTGCTCTATGCCTTTTACAAAGACAAATACATCGACTGCACGCTCCTGCTCCGCCTGATTGCGCTGGTTTATTCCATCGACTTTATCGGCTGGATGCTTGGCGCGATGCTTAGCGGCCTAGAGCAAACCCGCTCGGTTTTCCTCGCCAGCCTTTGCATGGGCGTCGTCACAGTCCTGTTCACCGTGCCGTTCGCCATCAAATTTGGAATTCTCGGCGCGCTGATCGGCGCCTGCCTCAGCGTCACCACAAGAATGATCGCCAGCGGTTATTTCGCCCAGACATTGCTTCGCGAGGAACCCGTTCCCCCGATGCCGGTCGAAATGGAGAGGGCTGCGTAATGCAATCCGACGACATCAAATTTTCACTCGTCATGTGCACCGTGAATCGTCCGCGTGAGGTTGAGCGTTTCGTCGAGGCGCTCCAGTCGCAGACGTACAAAAATTTCGAG
>DATAPK010000269.1:0-2536 GCA_036265245.1 Tepidisphaeraceae bacterium
CAAGCAGTATTGCAATGGTTCGCGGATTCCGCCAGAATTCGGCGGCTCAGGTTACGACGTGCCGCCAGGCACCAACGAAGGCAACGTGCCAACGCCAATCTTCAACCTGACGGCGGGCGCAACCGTGGACGAAGGCAACAACTGGATCAACATCAGTTGGGGTCCGTTGGCAATGACCAACCCGGCAACCGGTATTGTCCTCGGCAATTACGCTCTGTCGAGCGGTTCCCCGGCCATCGACTACGTGACGCCCGGCGGATTATTCGCTGTGGCCTACAACAATGCTCCCATCGCTGACTTCTTCGGTAATGCCCGAAAGACCACATCGAATCCGAACGTCGATGTGGGCGCTGTCGAGGGCGCTGGCAGCGCCGGTAGCGGCACCGCCAGTATCGCGCCAAGTTCTGTGGCGTTTGGCAACGTAGCTGTGAACAGCAACAGCCTCGCACAAACGCTGACATTGACCAACAACACGGGAGGGAACCTGACCGGGATTGGCGTTACCCTGGCTACGACATCGACTCCGACTACACCGAACGTCTTCACGCGGCCGGCCGGTCCGGCGGGTGGAACCTGCGGCGCGACCTTAGCCAATGGCTCGAGTTGCACCATTCTGGTGGTGTTCAGACCGGTTGCAGTTACTCCACCATATACGGGCACAGCGACCATTTTGGCTAGCGCAGGTGTCATCGGGTCACCCGTGGCCCTCAGCGGTACCGGCTTCACGAAGCCCACGTTGAATGTGCTCGACAACTTCAACAGGGCCAACGCGAACACCTTGGGTTCGAATTGGCAACAGTTGGTACTCGCCGGTGCGGCAGGCATTCGCGTAAACACCAATCAGGCGTTTTGTGGAGCGTGTGCCGGGGCAGCAAATGCGTACTGGGGTCCGGCGACTTTTGGAGCCAAACAGGCGGCGGCGTTTACGATAGCCAACGCCACTCTGAATACCGATTCTGTGATTCTGAGTGCTACAGGGGCGCTAACACTCGGCGCCTATCCGAACCATCTTCGCGTTCTTTACAACGGCGGTAATGTCACCGTTGCCACGACCATAACTGGGGGCATCGCTTACACGACGGCCGGTTCCGTCGCGGGGGCGTTCCTTAGCGGCGACATAATAACCGCCGTGCTGGACGGTTCCAACACCGTAAACGGGAGCCCGGCTCCGGCGGTTAGCATCTGGAGAACCAGGGCAGGAATCGACACCTTCATCGGCACTGTCCCGGTTGCATCCAACGCTCTGTGGCAGAGCGGCGGCAGGATCGGCATGCAGTTGCAGAGCGGCGCCAGGGTCGATGACTTCGCCGGCGGAACACTGCCATAGGCCAAACCTGATCCCTGAGGTGGATACTGCTGGCCAACCAGCCGACGGTATCCACCTCAAGCAGCAACTCAAGTTGCTTCAATTGCGGTAGGAGGTGCAGGTAATGCAGGGGAAGGACAAGTTTCTCCAAACGGTTATTTCAATTTGTCTCTTGATTTCACCGGCTCTCGCGCAATCGAACGCGGGAGCCGTTCCCTCTGTAAACTCGAATTCACAGAAGCCGGCAACGCCAGCGTCGGCTCCGTACCATTACCACACCGAACGCGCTACACCCAGGCGCGCGCGATTGCTGTACGAACTAGAGTATGGCGTCGACTCGCTGAGCGCAAGGCTGGTGGAGTCGGGCGAACTGGTGCGTTTCAGCTATCGCGTTCTCGACGCTGAAAAAGCCAGGATACTCAACGACAAGCAGGCCGAACCCGAGTTGTACGGGGAGCGCGCCCACGTCAAGCTGGTCGTTCCGCAACTCGAAAAAGTTGGCAAACTCCGCCAAAGCAGCACTCCGGTTGAGGGAAAGATGTACTGGATGGCATTTTCGAACAAGGGTGGATACATAAAGCCCGGGGACCATATCAGTATAGTCATCGGAACATTTCGGGCCAGCGGACTGGTTGTTGAATAAAGTTACTGGTCGCAGAGCTTCAGTTCAGTGGGCGAGGTCCAGATGAGCCGAGGCAAGTGGTTGGTGCTGGTTCTTGCGGCAACGCTGAGCCGGTTCGGCATGCCGGACGCTGTCGGGGCGCAAGGGACGAAGACGCGTGCCGGGAGTGAGACGAAGGTGACCTCGTCAAAGCTGACCGCAGAGGAGATCGTGGCGAAGAACGTGGCGGCGCGCGGCGGGTTGCAGGCTTGGCACGGGGTGAGCACGCTGCGGTTTGAGGGCAAGATGGAGGCGGGCGGGAATCATCGTCCGGTGTTGCCGCCGCCGGGTACCAAGCACGGGCAGATGCCGCGCTTTGAGACGCTGGAGCAGGTTAAGCTGCCCGTCACGATGGAGTTAAAGCGCGGGCGCAAGGAGCGGGTGGAGCTGCAATTTGCAGGCAAGACGGCGCTGCAGGTCTACGACGGCCTGAACGGGTGGAAAGTGCGTCCGTTCCTGAACCGAAATGAGGTAGAGGACTACACGCCGGAAGAGACCAAGATCGCCTCCATGCAGCCGGAGCTGGACGGTCCGCTGGTGGATTATTCGGCGAAGGGGACGAAGGTCGA
>DATAPK010000270.1:0-6400 GCA_036265245.1 Tepidisphaeraceae bacterium
AGATCGTAAATTTATCCGATTTGGGAGTGCCGATGATTTCCCAGTAGTGCCCTTTTAGAAGATCCGTATCGTCTCCAACGTGAACCGCAGTTTCGTCGAAAGGTGCTTGCAGACCGATCTCGTCTTTTGGTAAGAGTTCAAACTCATCCATTCGAATCGCCTGCTGTCGGCCATGGTAGTCGACCATCTCGGGTGAATCAGCAGTCGCGCTGCCCGAGGCAATAAGGACATTATTGCCGAGTCCGCCATCGTAAGCGTTTTGTCCGCCGTTTCCGGAAAGAACATCCGCGCCCTTTCCGCCAATCAACGAGTCGTCACCGCCTCCTCCGGTAAGCGTGTCATTGCCATCGCCGCCCCATAGGGTGTCATCGCCGGCGTTGCCGATGAGATAATTATTGGATGAATCGCCGATTAACGAGTCGTTTCCTGATCCGCCGAGGACAGTTTCGATGTCCGACATGACATTGTCATGCTCGCCGGCTTCACCGTCATCGGAGGTGTTGTCGAGGGTGACGCGCACCGGTGCGATGCGGCGCGAATAGTCGGCGGTATCGTTGCCCGAGCCGCCGGAAATTACATTCGCCCCACCGCCGCCGTTGAGCACGTCATCGCCCGCGCCCCCATAAAGCGTGTCACTCCCTTTACCGCCGATCAGTGTGTCGTTTCCGCGGCCGCCACTATAGAGGTTGATCGTCTTTGTATCGGGGAAATAGTCCACCGATTTGATCACATCATTTCCCGCCCCGCCAAGGACGGTCACATGCGAGTCTTGTACCTTGACTGAATCGTCGCCGCCTTCCATGTTGAAGGTCGTTGGCACGCCGTTCGTGGTCGGAAATACGGTATCGTCACCGTTCGTGAAGCAGAAAGTTAAATGGGGAACGACATTAATCGATCCTTCATCTTCATGATTTCCGTTTGCCTCTGTGACTTGTGTGACCCAGAAGTCCACTTGATTTGTATGATCGAAGTTCATTTCGAAATTCATTGCCTTTGTCGGCTTGGAACCCGGGCCTTGAAAGACATATTGGATGGTATTGCCGGCGACAGGAATGATGTTGTCATTCAAGTTGGTTTCGATGACAGTTTGGCTGTAGGAAGCCTGAATGTTGTCATCCTGCCCCCCACCAAAGATAGTGGTCGGGACGTTGACACCGGGATCAACACGAATGGCATCCGTCCCGCCGCCAATAATCTTTAACGATTTGACATTAATTTTCAGAAATGAAGATGTCGTCCCGCCATTAATGAGCACAGAATATTTGCTGCCTGCAACACTGACAACGACGCCTATCCCACCCGTCCTAGAGCCATCCACCAAGAGTTGTCCGTCCTGCGAAAGGGTGACACTTGCCGCTAAAAGCATGCGAGATTCCAAACAATCGAAAAATGCAATCAACATGGATACACCTCTGCTTTCGAAGTGAAAATTAAAGCTGGTATGCGCCGACAGTTCGACTGCTGCCTGGACGTGGAATTCCGTACAGGTCATCGAAGATGCCTTGAATGAACGGCACGAAATTTAGGCCAGAACCGCTAGGAGTTCCGTCCGAGGCAACGGAAAGACTGGTGATTTCTACATCCGCAATGCCCAGATTCGCGGCATTCCATGCCGACAAGGAAGAATAAGTTGTATTTCCCGCAGCATATTTACTGCCGCTGGCAAAGGCGTTATTGCCGTAGTTGTCGGCGTCGGTGCTGCCCGAGCCGGAGATATCGGTGGTGAGCAATCCGTTGTCGCCGAAGGATGGGTCGATGGAGGTCATCAGGCGACGCACTTCCAACGATTCAATCACACAAGCCCGCGAAAGAGCGCTTGCGCCCCCCCCATTTGATACGACGAATAGCGCGTTTCATGTTTCATCCCTTCCCGAAGAATTGCAGCCCTGATCCCCGCCCATACGCGGATCATTGGTCTGTCAGAATAACTCGCCGGACGCGCGTGTCAAGAAAAAGATAAAGTCGGGTGTCCCGCTGAAATCGAAAGAAATCCACTCCTGGGTATCGTGGCCGCTGCGATGTTGATTGCGCCCGGAGGGGAGCGCGTTGCGTGCGCAGCGCTGGAGACATTGTGCCCAGCGCTGGCCACCGCGTGCGCAGCGCTTCGGACGCCGTGCGCAGCGAAGCGGAACGCGCCCGCAGCGCAATGCGCGCCTGCGATTCACTTCGGGCGCGTTCCGATCCGCTCCGCACAGGCGCCGGTTCGATGCGCACACCATATAAAAAATTGCGAATCAGTGGAGGGCCGGGGAAACATATTTGCCATGTGGGTAGACGTCGGATCGACCGGGATTGTCCACGATTGGACGAACTCAAAAATATCGCGTGACCGGCTCGTGCGCAAGCCCCAACAACCTTCGCCGACGAAATCGAACAGCCCTACTTATTCCAAAAAGCCCATTCGATTCATTCAAAGCAACTACTGTGCTATATTCCGGGGGTGAGAATACACTTTATAGCGATCGTAATGGTGAGTTTGGTGGCTGGCGGATGTGCGTCGGATTCTTCGGACGACGACGCCACGGACGTGCGGCCAAAGGGGGTTGAGCTGTATGTGGCCGGGGTGCAGGCCTCGCGGTTGGGCAATCAAAGGCTGGCGCAGGCCAAATTCGAGCAGGCCACCGTCATCAATCCCAAATTGCAGATGGTTCGCGCCATGCTCGGTGATATTTATCGCTCTCAAAACGATTACGAGCGGGCGTTGGAGCAATATGAGGTTCTTGCCAACCTCGACCCCCAGGACGCCGAGAATTTTTACCGGCTTGGCGTTACGTATCAGTTTCTTCAGCGGGTGAATGAAGCCGTCGCCAGCTATTTGTCGGCTTTGCGGCTCAATCCGGAGGATGTGAAGTCGAACATGAACCTGGGGCTTTGTTACCTGACTCTCAATCAGGGCAGCGATGCGATCAAATATCTTCGCCGGGCGACACAGCTTCAGCCTGATTTTGCGGATGCGTGGACAAACCTCGGCGTTGCGCTCGACGCAGCCGGCGATTTGGCCGGCGCGGAGAGTGCTTACAAGCGGGCCTTGGAACTCGATCGGAATCAGAACGTCAGCCTGCTGAATCTGGGCGCGAATCTCATTCGCCAGAATAAAGGCGAGGCCGCTGTCAGTGTGATGGAAGAGGCGATCAAACGAGTTGACGATGCGCCCACCCACACGCGTTACGCCCAGGCGCTCACGCTCGCCAAGCGGTTTGATGAGGCGCTGGCGCAATATCCGATCGCGCTCAAGCTCGATCCGCGCTATTATCCCGCGCTGAACGAGCAGGGTTTTACTTATATCGCGATGTTTGAAAACGGCCTTGAGCTTGACGACAAATCCCGGCTGCAAGCGATTGCTTCGTGGGGACAAAGTCTCAAGGTGAATCCGAATCAACCTTCCGTCGCCGCCGTCATTCAGCAATGGAGCGGCAACCGCATGTTCGGCGGCCAGTAACTTCGCTCCGCTTGCGGTTTTGCAAATCCATGCGCGACAAACTCACGATCCTCATCGACGATCAGGATGTCGTCGCGGTGAATAAACCCGCGGGCCTGGCGACCATTCCGGGCCGCGCTGAAACCGACAGCGTTTTGGAATCTCTCGCCGATCAGCTCAATCTCCCCTGCACCGGCACGGCCGATCCCCGCCTTCGCGTCGTCCATCGTCTCGATAAGGAAACCAGCGGCGTGCTGCTGTTCGCCAAGCATCTCGACGCGCAACGGCACCTTTCGCATCAATTTCAAAACAATACGATCGAAAAGGAATATCTCGCGCTGGTGGCGAATCGCCCCCCCACCGACGACGGCGAGATCGACGAGCCGCTGGCGCCGCATGTGACGGTTCATACTCGAATGGCGATATCAAAACACGGCCGCCCCGCGCGAACGTTGTGGCGTGTTGAAAAGCGGTTTCGCAATTACACCCTCCTGCGCGTCTTTCCCAAAACCGGCAAGACGCATCAGATCCGCGTGCATCTGGCGCACATCGGATTGCCGCTGGCGATCGATCCGCTCTACAACGCCTCACACGACAGCGCGATGCCGGGCCTGTTTCTCAGCAACTTCAAGCGGGGCTATCACGAATCCGGCAAACATGCCGAGCGGCCGCTCATCGAGCGATTGACCCTGCACGCAGAAAAACTGCGGTTCACGCATCCCAATGGAAACCCAAACGAGATCGTCGCCCCGCTCCCCAAGGATTATCGCGCCGCACTGAACATGCTCTCGAAATATGGGTAGTGGTGGAAGAAATGCAACCGCGAAGATGCGGAGGCGCGGAGACGGACGCGGAGAAGAAATTATTTTCCAGATCAAAAACTAAATTTTATTGTTTTCTACGCGTCTTCCTCCGCGACTGTGCGGCTCCGCGGTTGGATTTGAATCGGAGCTACGATCCAAACTTCATGACGAGTTCAATAAACATCCGCATTCCCACGGCGAGCGCAGCGTCACTGAAATCATATCGATCGGTGTGTAGCTGAGGGTATGGCCCGGCATCGGGTGAAACGCCAACGAAGAAAAAACAGCCCGGCGCCTTTTCAAGATAAAACGCAAAATCTTCGCCGCCCATTACCGGGCGGGCGGCGGGGAGAAATTGCGTGTCGCCGAATGTTTTGCGGGCAATTCGCGCCACATAATCCGCCATCGCGGGATCGTTGACGGTGGGCGGATAGCCGACTTCCCAGACGAATTCCAATTGGCAATCGCTCGCCAGCGCGATTCCTCGGCAGCGGCGTTCGATGGATTCACGGATGCGTTTGCGGGCGGGTTCGTTCAGTGTGCGGGCCGTGCCTGCGATTTGTGCGCGATCCGGGATGATGTTGGTCGCCGTGCCTGCATTGAATTGGCCGACGGTGACGACGGCGCTGTCGGTTGGGTCCATCTCGCGGCTGACGAATTGCTGAAGATTCACAACCGCTTCCGCCGCCGCGACGATTGGATCTCGGCCCAGATGGGGAAAGGCACCGTGGCAGCCTTTGCCGACAAATGTTGCGACAAACCCATCCGTCGCCGCGAGCAATTCACCAGGCTTGGTGGAGATGATTCCCACGGGCATGCCGGGCCAGCCGTGTAAACCAAAGATGGCCGCGACCTTCGGCCCGATTCTTCCGTCCAGCACGCCCGCCTGACAAAGTACATTCCCCCCGCCGCCGCCCTCTTCCGCGGGCTGCCAGATGAATTTCACGCAAACCGGAAGTTCGCGCTCGATGGATTTGAGAATCTCCGCCACCCCCAGCAGCGTCGAGGTATGCCCGTCATGCCCGCAGGCGTGCATCGCCCCGGCGTGCGTGCTCGCATACGGCAGGCCGGTCTGCTCGGTGATCGGCAGCGCATCGATGTCCGCCCGCAGCGCAACGCAAGGCTTGTTCGTATCGCCGATCCACGCGATCGTCGCCGTGGGAGCATTCGGAACATCGGCGATATATTTCAAACCAATTTGATCCAACCGGGCGCGGATCGCGGCGGCGGTTTTGAATTCGTGATAACCCAACTCGGGAATCTGATGCAACTGATGCCGGAGATCGGCAACGCGAGGTGACAGAGAACGAATCAACTCTTGCACGTCGGCCATGAAAACAAGCTACTTTTGTTGGGGTGTAACATCAAGCTGAGGCCGCGGGTTTCCACGTACTCATGGGAGGTGATGCTGCGTCGCTTTTTTGTCTGATTGGTGAATTGGCGACGCAGGCGTCGCAGCTACGAATGGAATGAGACTTTAATCCCGCCACGAATTTTCTTCGACTAACGGCTGAACATTTGTCGTGGCCACCCGATCGTCGCCCGAGATACCGATCATAACGGCGTGGATCGGTTCCCAGCCAGTGTGATTCAGGCCAAGAAATTTTCGCGCTTCGTCGTCATAAAATTCACCGCTCGAAGCACATCCCAGTTCCAGGGAGTTGGCGGCAATGTAAAGTCGCTGCGCCACCGCGCCGGCCTCAAGATGGGCCAGGCGATACAAATCGGGCCCGGCGTGGGTCATGAGGAAATTGAGATTCGCGAACAGAAAACAGACTGCCGCTGCATCGGCAGCCAGCGATTGCTCGTGCATGAGATAGGCCGATTCCATGCGGTGATCGCCGCGATCCAAGCTCACCCATTGGTCGGCAGGCGGGTGATAATACCAGACGCCGGAATCGATCCCGACCACTTCGTGGATAATCCAGAACGGCCGGATCAACGCAACGTGTGGCCCGTCGGGAAACAGCGGGAAATGGCTTCCGCCTCGAAACGCGGCGTGGTTCAACGTCAGAAATGGCGCTCGCGAAATTGATCGGCGATGAAACTGCGTGGCGGGATGACGCAGCGTGATCGTCCGCATCACCGATTGCGCGGGCAGCGGGTCCTGCGGCAAAGGTTTCTCAACCATGATCACAGCCGCGGGCATGGGCGATAATTCGGTGAGCGGCGGCCGAAC
>DATAPK010000271.1:0-8061 GCA_036265245.1 Tepidisphaeraceae bacterium
TGACTCTGCTCGCCGAGGTCGCCAGCGATTACATCGACCTTCGCGGCGCCCAGCGCGATCTCACCATCACCCGCAACAACGAAAACAGCCAGCAGCAAACTCTGAATCTGACACGCGAACGTTTCCGCGCCGGCATCGCCAGCGATCTCGACGTCGCGCAGGCCGAAGCACAGGTTGCCACCACCGATTCCGCCATCCCAACCCTCGAAGCAGAGATTCGTCGAGACATCCACGCCCTTGGCGTGCTCACCGGCAAAGATCCCGAAGCCTTGTCGGCGCAGCTCTCTCCCCCCAAGGATTTGCTCGTGAAGCTGCCGGCTGTGCCGCTGGGCATGCCGTCGCAACTCCTTCAACGCCGCCCCGACATCATGCGTTCCGAGCGGCAACTGGCCTCCGCCACCGCACTGGTCGGCGCTGCCGTCGCTGACTGGTTCCCAAAATTCAGCCTGACCGGTTCCTATTCCTGGCAAGCCACCAAGGCCGCCCACCTCTTCTCCGATGCCAACAATTTCTGGGACATCGGCCCCTCCGTCACCTGGCCGATCTTCGATGCCGGCCGAATCCGCGCCAACATCCAGGTGCAAAACGCCCTCACCGATCAAGCCCTCGACACCTACGAAAAGACCGTCCTCACCGCCCTTCAAGATGTTGAGGATTCGATGATTAATTACGATCGCGAGCAAGCCCGCCGCGTTGCCCTCGCCCAGGCGGTCAGTTCCAACCGCCGTGCGGTCGATCTGTCCAACCAGCTCTATTCCCGCGGCCTGATCGATTTCCTCACCGTTCTCGACAGTGAACGCCAGCTCTTCACCGCCGAAGATTTGCTCGTCCGCAGCGATACGGCCGTTTCCCAAGACCTGATCGCGCTGTATAAAGCCCTCGGCGGCGGATGGGAAAATACCCCCATGGAGGACTCAACGCCCAGATAAATTTGCCGGGGAGAATATGAGTAAATCGAATCGTCTGAACCCGCTGGTGGTGGTGCTGGGTTTGATTGCGATGCTGATCGTGCCCGATCGCGCTCACGCAGCCCCCGAAACGATTCACCCCGGCGAAATCTGGCCTGACGATCGCGGCCAGCATATCCAGGCCCACGGCGGCGGCATCATCAAGGTCGGCGATTACTACTACTGGTTCGGCGAAGACCGCACCATGGGCCTCGATCGCACCAAGCGATACGTCAGTTGCTACGCTTCCAAAGATCTCGCTCACTGGACTTTCTGCAACCAGGTATTTAAGCAGGCCGACCCCGAAAACTTCGGCCCGCGCTATGTCTTGGAACGCCCCAAAGTCTTCTACAACGCCAAAACCAAAAAATTCGTCATGTACATGCACATCGACAACGCGCGCTATTCCGCAGCGCGCGTCGGCGTTGCAATCTGTGACAAAGTGGACGGCGACTATCAATATCTCAAGAGCTTTCGTCCCCTCGATCACGAGAGCCGCGACATCGGGCAATTCATCGACGACGATGGCTCGGGCTATCTCATTTTCGAGGACCGCCCCGTGGGTGGATTTCACATCGCCAAACTTTCCGACGATTTTCTCTCCGTCGAAAAAGACATGAGCCTGATTCACATGAAGCTCGAAGGCGGCGCGGTCGTACATTACAACGATTTGTATTACGTGGTCGGCTCCTATCTCACCGGCTGGGATCCAAATCCAAATCAATACGCCACCTCAAAATCACTTGAAGGCCCGTGGTCAAAATTCCAGGACATCGCCCCTCACAATGCCAAGACGTATGGCTCACAATCATCCATGCTGCTGAAAGTCGTCGGCACTAAAACAACTAGCGTGATTTTCATGGGCGATATGTGGCGGCCACGCATGCAATGGGATTCGCGCTATCTCTGGCTGCCCGCTGAAATCGGCGACGGAAAATTCAGCCTGCCCGAACCAAAAGATTGGACCATCGACGTCGAAACCGGCGAGATGAATATCAAGAATTAGCCATTCTCTCCAAAATCCCCCATTTTACTGAACAAATAAATTTGTCGTTTCAACGCCAAAATGGGTTGCGTTGACGATCCTGCCCAGTAACTTCCGCGTAAGACTCTCTCACGACTAGCTCATTTTTTTTTACGGAGATCGTGATAATGAAGGGACAGAAAAGCACGTGGGTGTGCCGAATCATCAGTTGTCTGCTCGCCGCAATTATATCGCATCAGATTTTTGCCTCTCCGCAAACCGTCATTCCCGGCGCGGTCTGGAAAGACAATCACGGCAACGAAATTGAAGCGCACGGCGGCGGAATCATCCGCGCCGGACAATATTTTTATTGGTTCGGCGAAGACCGCACGCCCGGCCTCGATTCCACCAAACGATTCGTCGCCTGCTATCAATCCACCGATCTTGTCCACTGGACCTTCCGCAATCGCGTTCTCAAGCAATCCGATCCCAGCGACATGGGCCCCGGCTGGGTGCTCGAACGCCCCAAGGTTTATTACTGCGACAAAACCGACAAATACGTCATGTACATGCACATCGACAACTCCACCTACAAGCGCGCCCACGTCGGCGTGGCGGTGTGCGACACGGTCGACGGCAACTACAAATTCCTGAAAGATTTTCGCCCGCTCAACCACGAAAGCCGCGACATCGGCCAGTTCGTCGACGACGACGGCACCGGCTATCTCATCTTCGAAGACAAAGCCGACAAGAGCTTCCACATCGCCAAGCTCTCCAGCGATTATCTCACCGTTCAGAGCGATGTGTTTGAGTGCAAGCACCGCCTCGAGGCCGGCGCGTTGGTGAAATATCAAGGATTGTATTACGTGATCGGCTCGCAGCTCACCGGCTGGGATCCCAACCCCAATCAATACGCCACCGCCAAATCGCTCAAAGGCCCCTGGTCCACCTTCCAGGACATCGCACCCGCCGCCAAAAATAATTACGGCGCACAGTCTACGTTCCTTCTCAAGATCGTCGGGAACAAAACCACTACCGTGATGTACATGGGCGATGTGTGGAACCCGCAAAAGCTCTGCGATTCCAGATATATGTGGCTTCCGGCGACCATCGGCAACGGAAAGTTCTCGATCCCCACACCCGGCAACTGGACGATCGATACCGCCACCGGCGCCGCCGTCATGAAAACCACCGCCACTCCCGCCAAGAAATAATCTTGAGATAAAAACTTCACGCCGGGCATGCGGACCTCCGAATGCCCGCCCTTTTTTGCTTCCTACATCATCTCTTCCTCATCCAACTGCTGAGCCGCCTGCTCATCACTGGGTTGAGCAGCCACTTCGCTGGATTGCGCCGCCTCTTTGAATAGCGCCTGCTGCTGAAGCCGCTTGATCCGCCGCGTGCCGTTGCCCACCAGTTGCACCGTGCCCGATCCAAGCAATCGATCCAGATCCTCAACCATCGCCGTCGTCGGACGAACGTTCATGTCCTTCGGCAACCGCAGGCTCACTTTCTGTCCCTCCGCCGTCTCAGTTTGCACAAACAAAGGCAAATTTCCTTTATGCCCTTCAACCAGCGGCTTGATCTTTCTTAGCTGTTCGATCGTATGCCGCCCCCCATCGAGCTTTAGCAACACCGTCGTCGTCAATCTCGGCAACGCCTCGGCAATTGGCAAAACCTCATTGATCAGCAAGCTCGGTGTTTCGCGCTTGCGATCGATCTTGCCGCGAACAAAAACAATCGCTTCAGTTTCAATCGCTCCGGGATATCGCGACGTCACCTCCGCGTATGTCTCGGCAAACATCGTCGCATCGATCTGCCCCTCCAGATCTTCAAGCGTGATGATCCCCATCGGCATCCCCGCGCTTCGGCCATTTTTAGTGATCACCTTTTTCAGCCGATTGATCATCCCGCCAATCGTCACCTCCACGCCTTCCGACATCGTCAGCGCCTCGCGCGTCATCGCAGTGCTGTATCGCTCAAGCGTCGCCTGGTGCTCGGTCAGCGGATGGCTGGTGATGTAAAACCCGAGCAGATCCTTCTCGAACTTCAACAGGTCCTGGCTTTGAAGCTCCTCAATATTCGGCAGAGAATCATTCGCCCGCGACATCGCCACCGGCGCGGATTCGCCGCCAAAAATATTCATCTGCCCGGACCGCTTATCGTTCTGCGCCTGCTGCCCCATCTCAAACGCCCGCTCAAACACCTGCAGCAGCGGCGCACGCTTGGGGCTGATGCTCGAAAACGCCCCGCATTTAATCAGCGCCTCCACCGTCGACCGCTGCACCACCCGCGTGTCGATCCGCTCACAAAAATCGTAAATCCCGCCGAATTTCCCCGCCTTCTTCCGCTCCTCGATCACCCCATTGATCGCCTTCTCCCCCACCCCCTTCACCGCGCCCATCCCAAACCGAATCGTGCCGTCTTTTTTCTCTCGCCCCTTGCCCCTCGCCCCTTGCCCCTCTCCTCCATACACCGGCGTAAAATCCGTATCCGACACATTCACATCCGGCGGCAACACCTTCAAACCCATCCGCCGGCACTCTTCGATGTATTCCACCATCTTGTCGGTCGAGCCCATTTCAAACGTCAGCAACGCCGCCATGTATTCGACGGGGTGATACGTTTTCATATACGCCGTCTGAAACGCAATGATCGCGTATCGCGTGCTATGCGATTTGTTGAACCCATATCCGCCGAACTTCAGGATCAACTCGAAAATTTCCTCCGCCTTTTCTTTCGATATCCCGTTGGCGATCGCGCCCTTGATAAAGTCCGGCTTAAACTTCGCGATCACCTCCACCGTCTTTTTGCTGATCGCCTTGATCAGTTTGTAAGCATTGCTCAGCTCGATCCCGCCAAGCTGATTGAAAATCTGCATCACCTGTTCCTGATAGACCATGATGCCATAGGTCTCACTCAGGATTTTGTCCATGATCGGATGCACCTGCGGCACGGCCTCGCGACCGTGCTTGCGATTGCAATACAGCGGGATCAGTTCCATCGGCCCAGGACGATAGAGCGCGTTCGCCGCGATCAAATCCTCCAGCCGATCCGGCTGCATCTTCATCAACAAATCCTGCATCCCGCCGGATTCAAACTGAAATATGCCCTTGGTTTCTCCTTTGCCGAACAGCTCCAACACCTTGCGATCGGCAAAATCAATATGCTCGATATCAACTTCGATTCCCTTAGTTTGCTTCACCAGATCGATCGAGCGCTGCAGCGTCGACAGCGTTCGCAATCCCAGAAAATCCATCTTCAACAGGCCGACTTTTTCCGAGATTGGCCCTTCAAACTGCGTGAGAATATTCCCGTCGCTGTCGCGATAAAGCGGCACGACTTCTTCGAGCGGCTGATCCGCAATGATCACACCGGCCGCGTGACATCCCGCGTTGCGGCAAAGCCCCTCAAGTCGCTTCGCAATATCGATCACCTCGCGAATCGTCGGATTCGAGTTATACAACTCCATCAAATCCGGCACCTGCTTCATCGCCCTGTCCAAACTCATCCCCGGCGTGTTCGGAATCAGCTTGGTAAGCTTATCCACCTCCGCCAGCGGCACGCCGAGCACTCGCCCCACATCCTTGCACGCCGCCTTCGCCGCCAGTGTGCCGAACGTGATGATCTGCGCCACGTGCCCATATTTATTCCGCACATACTCAATCGTCTTCTGCCGCCCATCCTGGCAGATATCGATATCGATATCCGGCATCTCATTTCGGCTCGGGTCCATGAATCGCTCAAACAGCAACCCATATTTGATCGGATCAACATTGCACAAGCCGAGCAGATATCCCACCATGGTCCCCACGCCCGAACCTCTGGCGCCGACAGGGATTCCGTTTTCGCGAGCGTAATTGCAAAAATCCCAGACGATCAAAAAATAAGAGCAGAAATTTTTCTGACAGATGATCTTCAGCTCATATTCCAGACGCGTGCGGATATCAGCCGAAACATCCGTCTTCCCATATCGCCACTTCAACCCCTCCTCACAAAGCTGGCGAAGATATCGCTCGTCATCCTTCAGCTCTGATTTTTTGCCATTCAGCTTCTCAGTCGGCACTCGATAAACCGGCGCATATCGCTTCGAGAAATCCAATTCCAGATTGCACATCTTCGCGATGCGCACCGTGTTCTCGATCGCCTGATCAAACCGCCCGCACGCAGCAACCATCTCATCAGGGCTCTTGAGATAAATCTCCGTCGGATATTTAAGCCGCCCCTCATCGTTCACCAATCGCCCCATGCTGATGCAGCACAGAATATCGTGCGGCCGGTGATCGTCTTTATTCAGAAAGTGCACGTCATTCGTCGCAACCAACCCAACCCCTAATTTTTTCGCGATCTCTTCAAGCTCAGGATTCACCTCATCCTGCTGCTTGATCCCCTGCTTCTGAACTTCGATGTAAAAATGATCCGGCCCTAGAATCTCCGCATATGTCTCCGCCGCCTGCCGCGCAAACTTCGCATCGCGCTTCATCAATGCCGAGCAAACCTCACCACCCAGACACGCACTCGTGCCGATGAGCCCCTTGCCGTATTGCCGCAAAATTTCCTTATCGATGCGCGGCTTGTAATAAAACCCTTCCTTGTACGCCAAGCTCGAAAGCCGAATCAGATTCTTATACCCCTCCAGATTCTCCGCCAGCAGCAGCAGATGAAACGCCGCCTCCCCCGCATTGCCCCCTGGCGTCGATCGCTCTCGCCGATCCCCCGGCGCGATATACGCCTCCATCCCCAGAATCGGCTTCACGCCTTCCTTCTTGCACTCGTTAAAAAACTCGATTACCCCGAACATGCACCCGTGATCGGTAATGGCAATGCTGTCCATCCCCAGCGCCTTCACCCGCTTCACCAAATCCGGCACCCGGCAGGCGCCATCCAGCAGCGAATAATGCGTATGAACGTGCAAATGAACGAACGACGATGACATGAAATCAAATTACATCGAACGCGCCACGCGCGAAAGGGGCCGCACGAGCGCCATCAAGTTTTCCCCAATAAAAGAAAGCCCGCGGATAGCAATCCGCGGGCTTTTTCTAATTTAATGCAATCTATCTATCACAACGTCGCGCCGTTTAACTGCATGCGCAACAACAACACCGCCGCCGACAGTTGCGGATCAACACTCATCAAATCCTTATTCGGCTGAGTCGTCGCCGGTGCAACCGCACCCGCATCCCGCAGAATATCCAACTCCTGCCGGGCATCGATCGCCGCCCGCATTTGTTCCGGCGTCATCTCCACCGTCACATCCGGGTCCACGCCCCACGTCGTGCTGTTCTCTTCACGATGAATGCACCGACCACCCGGCAGATAATAATGGCTGGTCGTCAGCTTCAGATAAGCACTGCGATCTTTCAATGGGAACAGCATCTGCACGCTGCCCTTGCCGAACGTCCGCTCGCCGACAATCAAAGCCCGATTCCAATCCTTCAGCGCGCCTGAAACAATCTCGCTCGCGCTGGCCGAATATTGATTCACCAGCACCACCAGCGGCAGATTGCAATCGTCGTCGCTGCGGTGCGCCTCCAGCGGTGCCTGCACCGGCGAGTCACGGCTTGGGTCGGTCTTCGTGCTGACAATCGTTCCTTCCGACAGGAACTTATCCGCCACATCCGTCGCCGCCGTCAGCAACCCGCCGGGGTTGTATCGAAGATCCATGATGATTGCCTTGGCGTCATGGTTCTTCATCTCCTCGACGGCCTTGCTCAGCTCTTCACCCGTGCTCTTGGTAAAATTGGTGATTCGCAGATACCCAATCTTCTGATCCGGATCGACGAAATATTCCCAGCCGCCGCCGGGCAAATGCTGCCACCCCTTCACCGACGCCACCTTGATCTTCTCTCGCCGAATCACGTAATCCCGCTCCAGCGGCCCATCCTTGGTCTGGCTGCGAATCGTCAGCGTCACGTTCGTCCCCTCCACACCGGTGATCGTCTTCACCGCCTGGTTGATCGTGATGCCATGAGCGCTTTTGCCGTTAATTCGCGTGATAATATCGCCAGCCTTCACTCCCGAACGATACGCCGGTGTGTCTTCCAGCGGGCTCACAACCTTCAAGCTGCCGTCATCATCCAACTGAATCTGAATCCCCACGCCGCTGAATTCGCCCTGCGTCGATTTATTAAATTCCTCCACATCATA
>DATAPK010000272.1:0-7079 GCA_036265245.1 Tepidisphaeraceae bacterium
TTTACTGAAACTCAAATCATCATCACCGGGACATCACACGCTGACACGATTCTCGTCGATGGAGATAAGGGCAACGCCAATCTTTATATCGAACTGGATGGAAATCGCACGCATTTCGTTGGCGCAGTTGGTCGTGACGACACAATTATCGTGAACGCCGGCGGGGCGAATGACCGCATCGAAAACTTCAGCGACATTCCGGTCATTCTGAATGGTGGCGCTGGGAATGATACCCTTATCGGCGGTTCTGGGGCGGACACGTTCATCGGAGGGCCGGGCAACGATACGGCGGATTACTCTTCTCGTAGTGCCAATCTCAATATCTCTCTCGACAATGTCGCCAACGACGGCAGCTTGGGCGAAAAAGACAACGTCATGGCTGACGTTGAAACCATTCTTGGCGGGAGCGGAAATGACAAGATTTTGGGGAATCCGTTTGCCAATTTGCTGGTTGGGAATGGGGGCAATGACATTCTTTATGGCGGCAAGGGCAACGACACCCTCAACGGCGGCACAGGCCACGACCAACTCTTCGGCCAGGACGACAACGACATCCTCCTCGCCAAAGACGGCCAAGTCGACTCCCTCGACGGCGGAGCCGACTCCGACACCGCCCAACGCGACAACACGGCAGCCGTAAAAGATCAGGTATTAAATATCGAGACATCCATCTAATAAGCTGAGAACTTGATAACTGTCGCCGCGGGATCCCGTGTACTCATGGGAGGTGACCCTGCGTCGCCTTCGCAATGAATTATCCCTACCTCGCGATACCGCATCGTGGCGGTTGAGGACAGTGGGCACTGAGGATTGAAGATGCGTAAGAATACCGGGACTGAGCCACTCGAACCCCGCCGCCTTCTCAGCGCTTCCTTCGCATCCCTCAATCCCCACGGCACGCTCAGCATCATCGGCACGTCAAAGAACGACGTCATCACCGTCTCATTGCTCAACGGCCAAATCATCGCCAAGCTCAACGCCGCCTCCCTTTCGTTCCCCAAATCCAGCGTCCAGCGAATCTGGGCCGACGGTTTCGCCGGCAACGATCAGATCACCAACAAAACCGCACTCCCCAGTTCCCTCATCGGAAGCAGCGGCAACGACACCCTCACCGGCGGAACAAGCTCCGACCTCCTTCAACCCGGCCCCGGCGCCAACACCCTCAACAGCAACGGCGGCCATGACACCATCGACTACAGCGATGAACCCGCGATGAATTTCGAAATCAGCAATAGTCCAGACGATATTTCTAACGATCTTGGCGGCCTGTCGATCAATTTCGACGTTGTTCTCAACTATCACGGCGATTTAATCCAAGGCACACTCGGCAACGACACGTTCCAAGGCGCAATCGATGGCCCTCTCGACATCACCATCGCCGGCGGCAATGGTAACGACACATTCGGATTTTTTAATGACAACTTTGATACCGAAGACCCTCAATTCACTCTCGACGGCGGCAACGGCGACGACGCATTCGGCACTTCCGATGAAACCGCGATCCCCGCAAGCATTATTGGCGGCAATGGAAATGATTTTCTTGAAGACGATGTCTTCTTTGTAGATGAACCCGATGACATCGACATGGGCGCTGGACACGATTCGATTGAAGAAAACCAAAGCCCCCTCGAGCCAATCACCTGCTATCTCGGGCCTGGAGTCGAAGACCTCGATTTAGGGGAAGACGGCACTTACACCATCTTTGGCAACAATCTCAATAACAAAATCGATTGCGCTTCATCAGGCGGAACAACCATCTACGGTGAGGGAGGAAACGATATCATTAATTGTGTCGATAATGCCGTGAGCGAAGACCCAATCCCTTCCAACGTCATCCACGGGGGAGATGGAAATGACACCATCAGTGCCTTAGCCGTCAACGAAGCGCCCGCTGTGACCTCAGTCTTTGGCGACGCCGGAAACGACACACTGATTGCCGATATCGGCAAACGCCTCCTCGATGGCGGCCCCGGGAACGATAGCCTCGTCCCTCCAACTGTTTTCGATTCCGATTTCTTCTACTCTTCAAGACTTCAAACTACTCTCATCGGAGGCGCGGGCAATGATACCGCCGACTTCTCCGCCGATACGTTTGGACTCCACATCACCCTCGACAACCTCACCAACGACGGCATCGCCGGCGCACGTGTGATGAACGTCCACTCCGACATCGAAACCATCCTCGGCGGCGCCGGCGACGACTACATTCAAGGCTCCGCCTCCCCCAACAAAATCCTCGGCAACGCCGGCAATGACACCCTCCTCGGCGGCGACGGAAACGACACCCTCTTCGGCAATTCGGGCCGCGACCGCCTCTACGGCCAGGCCGGCAACGACATCCTCTTCGCCAAAGACAACCGCTCCGACATCCTAGACGGCGGCCCCGGCTCCGACTCCGCCCAACGCGACCCCTCCCTTGACCAACTCCTCAACATCGAAACCTTCCTCTAACCCGTTTAGCCCCTCCTCGAAGAGGAGGGGAACACTCTCCCACACCGCGAACGTCATAATTCAAAAAAAACACCCACAAATAATATTTCGCGCCAAACACTCACGCCCGCCAACACTCGCCCGCCAAATCTTTTGAAACCCGCCCAACTTCACGCCAATCCGCGCAGCGCCCCCGGATATGGTGATGATCCATTTCATTCCCATCCTGCAATCTATAAAGCAACGACCATCGGTCGCTGAACCCTCCCCACAAACTCAATCTGAACAAACGAACCCAAATTTCCCGCCAACCCCCGGCCCGGCCAATCGATACATTCATCCAAACGAACCCAATCGCGATGAGCCCGTCGCTCCAAATCCAAAATCCCCAATCCAAAATCCAAAATGGAAATCCCCCGTGCCATCCAAACCTTTCCCGCCTATCATCCTCCCGTGCAGGGTCAGAAATGAGTATCAACCATGAACAAAACATCTCTCGGAAAAACAGGATTGCAGGTTTCCCCCATCGGTTTCGGCGGAGCCCCCGCCGCCTATCTCGCCGCCGATCGCCAGCGCTGCGCCGCCATGCTCAACAAGCTCCTTGACGCCGGCATGAACGTCCTCGACACCGCCGCCAGCTATCCCGGCTCTGAGCGCTTCATCGGCGACCATCTCAGCACCCGCCGCAACGATTACATCATCGTCAGCAAGTGCGGCTCAAAAATCCCCGAAAGCGACGGGGCTCCCTGGTCCGCCAAACTCGTCACAGACACCGTCGATCGCGCCTTGCGACTTCTCAAAACCGATCATGTCGATGTCATGCTGTTGCATTCCTGCGATCTGAAAACCCTCAAGCAAGGCGAAGCATTGGGCGCGCTCGCCAAAGCCCGCGACGCCGGAAAAATCCGCTTCGCCGGCTACAGCGGCGACAACGACGCCGCCGAATTCGCAACCACCCTCCCCGACGTCGCCGTCATCGAGACCTCGATCAACCTGGTCGATCAGATCAATCTCGCTTGGGTTCCCAAAGCCCAGAAAACACAGATCGGCGTGATCGCCAAGCGCCCCATCGCCAACGCCGCCTGGAAGGAATTGCATCAGCAGCCCGGCATGTATCAATCCTACGCCAAGGAATACACCGATCGTTTCCGCATGATGGGCCTGCATCTCGGCGATTTGGGATACAACGCATCCAACGATGCCGCCTGGGCCGAAATCGCATTGCGATTCACCATCTCCCAGCCCGGCGTGCAAACGGCAGTCATTGGCACAACCAATCCCAAAAACGCCGAAGCCAACCTCGCCGCCGCCAACAAGGGCCCTCTCCCCGAGGAAATCACCGGCAAAATCCGCTCCGCCTTCCGCCAGGCCGACCCAAAAGGCACTTGGGAGGGCTTGACCTGAAGAAGGTAGAACCCTTGCGTTTTTACGCCGATGAGAATACGTTTTGTTCAAATCCTGGAGAGGTGGCCGAGCGGCTTAAGGCGACAGTTTGCTAAACTGTTGTACGGGGTAAACCTGTACCGGGGGTTCGAATCCCCCCCTCTCCGCTGTTGGAGACAGACAGCCCTTCAATCAACGCGTTGAAGGGCTTTCTTGTTGATATGCAGAGACTTGCGCCTTTCAATATCAAGTTCGAACAGATCATTTCGAGATATCGGCGCTTTTCAGCATAATTTGCCTTAACCCATCGCTCTGGCAGACTTTGCGAAAGTTCAAACACTTTGAGCGCGACATCAGCCTTTTTGTCCTTTCGGCGTTCATTTGATTGCAGTTCAAAACTCAGCGCGGCGATACGGTCGCGGAATTCGATATTCTTCGTCGTGAACATCGCCTCGTCGATGCCGCCGGAGAGATGAAGGTTCAGCAAGCGTTCTTGCTGCCGGCGCACATTCTCAAGTTGGCGATTAAGGCCGGCGCATCGGGCGCGAGCGTACTCCTGATGCTGAGCGGTGGATGCAATCAGCGCGTCGCGGAACCAGGCGCGGAGCGGCTCAGGCTGTTGCAGCTTTTTGAACAACGCGCGCACTTGAATGTCGATTTCTTCTTCGCGCAGACGATCGCGCGGATGGTCGGGCGACGTGTAGCGGGCGCAGCGATAATAGATGTATTCCTTGCCGCTCTTTTTCTTCACGATCTCACCGGTCACTGGACGACCGCAGTGGCCGCAGTAGATCAATTCACCGGCGAAAATAAGCTCGTGCGCTTGATAAATCTTCTCACCAAGCAAACGCTGAACACTTTGAAATGTTTGTCGATCAATAATGGGGACGTGCTTGCCTTGCTGCCAATGGCCATGCCACTTCAGGTCGCCGATGTAGCTGCGATCACGCAGGACGCGGTGGATTTTGCTTCGCACCCAATGCGGCTGTTTCACGGTGTAGGTTCGGCCATCAGCATTCAGTCGTGCCACAACCATATCAATCGTACAGCCATGATTGGCATACAAGTCGAAGATGTGCTTCACGTTTTCCGCTTCATGCGGCTCGACCTTCACGATGCTTCGGCCATCGACTCGCTCGCTGACATATCCATAGGGCGCGACGGTAGGGAACCAACCATCGCGGACACGCTGCGCCAGCCCTTGTTTCACGTCCACCGACAATTGCTCGGCGAAGAACGTTCCCATCGTCGCCATCACGTTTCGAGCCATACGACCAGCGGGTGTGTTTTGTGTGGGTTGGCTGATGGCGATGAGAGGAACGCCGTGAGCGATTTCCAATTCAAGGAGCTTGCCGTAGTCCGACATGTTTCGGGCGGCCCGGTCAACCTTGTAGACGAGAAGGCCATCGATCTTGTCAGCGTTGGTCTTTGCATAGGCCAACAGTTCCTTGAAGCTGGTACGGCGGTCGGACTTGCTCGCGGTTTCAGCGATCTTCCAGAGGCGCGCGACCGTTCCACCATCCTTCTCCGCGTAGGCACGCAGTTCCTCCTCCTGCACCTCAAGCGAGAATCCTTCATTCTCCTGAGCACGGCTGCTCACCCGCGCCAGCGCGATATATCGTTTGGGTTGGCCATTCTTATGTTGGATTTTCTTCTTCGGATTCATTGTCGTCGGCTCCTGCAAGGACGCGGTACAGATTGCCGACCGTCATCAACATCTCGATGGCGTCCTCGTCGGTGAGTGTTTCGGTGTAATACGGTTGCCACGTTGAGCGCGTAGCGACGATCCGCTCTGGTGTGATCCATGCCGGCAGCGCGGGATCGAGTCCTGCCTTGGCCGAATGGGAGGGCTGAGGATGTGCCGTATCGCGCACATTCCTCTATTTGGCGATTTCTTCTCACCTGTCTCGCGCAATTTGCGCAAGGGGGATCGAGGGCTATTTTTCTTTGGCTTCGCGATGCTTGATGCGTTTGACCTGCTCGGACTTGGCTTGTTCGATCAGCTCGTCCATTGCTTCGTGAATCTCGGCTTGAAAGCAGCGTGTCAACAGCTCTGCCTGGACCTTCGGGTCGGTCTCGATGAATTGGAGCATGGCTGCGGCGAGACACCGCCCAAGTTGTCCCCCGTATCCATCGGCAATTGTGCGAAATTGTTCTTCGATGGTGCGATGTACGGCGACATTGAATTTGGTTTTGTCCACTGCCATGTGCGGTTATTGTCGCTTCGGCAGGTGAAAACGCAATCGGGTAGTTGTCAGGAATCATTCTTGACATATACAGGAATGAGGCTTACATTATCGGACGTGACGATGCAAGCGGATATTTTGGATTCGAGGAATGCGGCGGAGCTTAAAACTCTCGCGCCTGACCATTTCGCAGTGAAAGATGAGGCATCGGCAAATTGGTTGGTTCGGAAGCTTATCGAGGCGGGCGCTCACATCGAGCGTGTAAAGGAACAATCCGAGTGTGAGATTCGACGGACGCAGCGCGAGCGGGACTTTCTGCTGATGCGCTTCGGCCCTGAGTTGGAGCGATGGGCACGGAAGGAACTGGCCAAGCACAAGGGGCGGCGAAAGTCGCTCCTGTTACTTTCAGGAACGGTTGGGTTCAGAAACCTTCGCGCCAAGATTGTGGTGGACGATGAGCCGAAACTCCTCGCCTGGGCGAAGCGGCATTGCCGTAAAGCCATCGTGGTCATTGAACGGATCAGCAAAACCATAATCAACGACCATCTGACCGCCACTGGCGAGTTGCCAAATGGTGCCCACGTGGAACCGCCACGAGAAAAGTTTTACGTCAAATAAGGAAAACCATGTCACGGACGACTACAAAGCCAGCCCCTCCCCCCCAAGACGTATCAGAAAACATCGGCTTCTCGACCGATTGCCATGCCCGCGCCTTCGGTGGCGTTTTACAGCCTATCGTGGACATCCAGGCACGGATTCGCTTTCGAGAGGATCAGGAACGTGCCGCCATTGTCGTCAGTGGTGTTCCGCGACCGAGAACCCTCCAGATTTTGGAAAATGTTTTGCAACTTCCCTCCTTCGAAGGTGTTCATCAGCAGCATTTGCGAATGGACCTTCACCGCGAAGATGGTAGTCGTTGGCACCACTCATATGGGTTGGCAGCGGCGGTTGCGATGGTCTCGTCATTATCGCGGCGACCCGTTCCCGCCCAGCATCTTTTTATCGGAGATCTCGATCTGCACGGCCATATTCGAGATGTCGCCCCTTGGATTGTGGATGCCCTGAATGGCGCGATTGAAA
>DATAPK010000273.1:0-4337 GCA_036265245.1 Tepidisphaeraceae bacterium
ACCAAGACCGGCGAGGATCGCGAAGAAGTGCTGTTCATCGACTGCTCCGCCTTCGGAAAGCAGGCTGAAGTCATCAATCAGTATTGCCAGAAGGGCAAGCAACTGCTTGTCGAAGGCCGACTGAAATATGACACCTGGGAAGACAAGCAAGGCGGCGGCAAGCGCTCCAAGCACAGCGTCGTAATCGATAACTTCCAGTTTCTCGGCGGTCGCGAAGGTGGCGGCGGCGCTCCGCAAGGCGGCTACGACCAGGGCGGCGAAGAATCCGCCCCCCGTCGCCCCCAACAACGCCCCCCGCAAAACCGCCCCGCTCCCCAGCAACCGGCGCCCGAACAACCCTTCAGTGAAGAACAACAATTTAAGGATGATGATATTCCGTTTTGAGATTGGTCATGGGTCACTTGTCACTCGCCGCAATTTGAAATCGCGAGCACCAAGTGACAAGTGACAAGTGACAAGTAACAAGTGACAAAAAGGACAAAACCATGGCAACCATGAAACTTTTGCTCAAAGAATCAATCAAAAACGTCGGTAAGGTCGGCGATGTCGTCGAAGTCTCGCCCGGCTATGCCCGCAATTTCCTTCTGCCCCACGATCTGGCCGTGCAACCCACGCCCGGCAACATTAAAAAGGTGGAAGAGCGCCGCAAGGAAATCGAAAAGATGGAGCGCGAGCGCCGCGACCAGCAGGCCGCGCTGCTCAAGCAGCTTGAGGGCGTCGAAGTCACCCTCGAACGCCGCGCCAACGAAAACGGCAACCTCTTCGGTTCCGTCAGCGCCACCGATATATCCAAGGCGCTTCAGGCCCAGGGTTTCAACGTCGAGCCCGACGACATCAACCTCCCCGGCAAGCTCGACAAGATCGAGAAGTATTCCGTGCGCATCAAGTTCGCCGAAGACCTGGCGACCGATGTCAAAGTCTGGGTCGCCCCCGACGCCGAAAGCAAAGCCGCAATCGAAACCGCGCAAAAAGCCCGCGCCGCCGAACAACCCGCGCAATAAGATGACGCAATTGCTCTCCTGCCGCTTGCGGCTTAGCGCTTTCGTATTGCAGCGCTAACCCGCAAGCGGCTTTTCATTTCTCAACACCCCAATTGTTGATGATGCGTGCAGAACTCGTCGCGCGTCCCACAATTCGTTTTGTCTAATCACCCTCAAACATATCATCTCCTTCGCCCAATCTTTTTTGTTGCATCGAGCACAGGAGTTTGGATACTGTTCGTGTCAGGCAAAGCCACGGAAGGTGCCGTATGAGCCAGCTCGTTGATTCCTCCCTTGCAGGTCAGTTTGATCGCCTGCCACCTCACGCCATCGAAGCCGAAATGTGCGTCATCGCCTCCATGATGCTCGACAAGGAGATCATCGGGCAGGTCGTCCAGATCATCGACCGCGAAGCGTTCTACCAGGCCGACCATCAAATCCTGTACGACATCCTCGTCAAGCTTTACGAGCAGAACCGGGCCGTCGATGTGGTGATTCTCGTCGAGGAATTGAAACGCCTGAAACTCTACGAAGAGGTCGGCGGCAAGGATTATCTCGTCACCCTTCTCAGCAGCGTGCCCTCTGCCGCCCACGCGGTTTATTACGCCAACATCGTCCGCGAAAAATCGCTCTTGCGCCAGCTCATCTCCGCAAGTAATGAAGTTTTGCGAGACGCCTACGCTCCGCATGAAAAAGCCGACCTGGTTTTGGACAAAGCCGAGAAACGCATTTTCGAAATCGCCCAGAAAAAAGTCGGCGGCGCCATCAGCAGCCTCGGCGACGTCGCCATGGAAGTCTACGAAATGCTCGAAGACAAAGGCCGCCGCGGAATCGAATCCAGCTTCTACGAACTCGACGACATGCTCAACGGCCTGCAAAACGGCGAGATGATTATCGTCGCCGCCAGACCCTCCATGGGAAAAGCCCAACCTCTCGACGCCCGCGTCCTCACCCCCAACGGCTTCAAAGCAATGGGCGATCTCGCCGTCGGCGACGAACTCGCATCCGTCGATGGCGCCTCCTCCCACGTCACCGGCATCTACCCGCAGGGCGAGCGACAAGTCTACCGCATCACCCTTTCCGACGGCCGATCCACCGAATGCTGCGCCGAACATCTCTGGCGAGTTCACTGCCGCCACTGGCCCGCGCCGCGCATTCTCTCCACCGCTAAAATCATGCAGTTGCTCACCCGCCGCCGATACCAGAACCGCGTCTGGATCGAAAACTTCGCCGGCGAATTCGGCGATCAACAAACCGACCAATTACCCCTCGATCCCTGGCTTCTCGGCGCGCTCCTCGGCGACGGCTCAATGTCCGGATCGTCCCTCCGATTCTCGACCGCCAGCGACGAACTCCTCGCCAAAGTTGAATCCTCCATCGGCCAGACCATGGCCGTCACCCACACCGGAAATTACGATTACCGCATCATTCGACGCGGCGGCGCAAAAGCCCCCGGCGTGCAAGGCGTCCTCCCCAACCCCATCATGCAATCGCTCCGTACCCTTGGCCTCTGGGAACGCGACGCCGCCACCAAGTTCATCCCTGCCCTTTACCTGCGCACCTCACGCCCAGCACGGCTAAAGCTCCTCGCCGGGCTCATCGACACCGACGGCTGGGTCGAATCCTTCGGCGCCATCCGACTCGCAACCGTCAGCATCCGCCTCGCCACCGACATCGTCCATCTGGCGCGCTCCCTTGGAGGTTCAGCCTCCTTCTACCCCAAGGCCACCACCTATACTTATCGTGACACTCCGTGCGCCGGCCAAACCTGCTATGTCTGCAATATTCAATTACCCAATGTGCAGGAACTCGATCTCATCTCCGCCAAAGCGCAGCGCCTGCCAGGCCGCAAGCGCCAGCGCCGTCTCAACATCGCTGCCATCGTCCCGACGCGCATTACTCAAACCCAATGCATCTCCGTCAGCCATCCCTCGCGGCTCTACGTGACCGACGACTACATCGTCACGCACAACACCGCCTTCGCCATGAACATCATCGAGCACGTCGCCGCCGACTCCAAGCTCCCCTGCGCCGTCTTCTCCCTCGAAATGAGCAAACAGCAACTCGCCCAGCGCCTGATGTGCAGCCGGGCGCAGATCGACGCGCAAAAAGTCCGCAAAGGTCTGCTCGGCGCGCAGGAATATCAGTTGCTCGCGCAGACGGTTAGCGAACTCGCGAAAGCGCCGATCTGGGTGGACGATTCGCCAGGCCTGACCATTCTCGAACTTCGCGCCAAAGCCCGCCGCCTCAAACTTCAGCACGACATCAAGCTGATCATGATCGACTACATGCAGTTGATGGATAACCCCGGGCCCGAAAGCCGCCAGCAGCAGATCAGCGAAATCAGCCGCGGCATTAAAGCCGTCGCCCGCGAATTAAATGTGCCCGTCATCGCCCTCTCACAGCTCAATCGCCAAAGCGAAGGCCGCGATGGTCATCGCCCGCGCATGAGCGATCTCCGCGAATCAGGCTCCATCGAACAGGACGCCGACGTGATCATGCTCCTGCACCGTGAGGATTATTACCGAATGCAGGAGCCCGATTTCATGCCCGACAACATCGCCGAGGTCATTATCGCCAAACAGCGCAACGGCCCCACCGGCACCGTCAAGCTAACGTTCGATAATAAGACCACTAGCTTCAAAAATTTGGCGGCACAAATAGATACGTTTTAGGAAAAAGATTCATTCCGCGATTCGGGGACCTCACGGTATAATGCACATCTTTGCGGCAGGCGTTGTATCACTATGGCTGAACAGAAATCCGGAAATTCAACCCAAACGATTGGTATTTTCATCATGGCCGCAGGCGCCGTCCTTTGCGCTTTGCAGGTCTATGCGCTGCTTCATACCAACTCGGAAAACCTCCTCGATTACGGCGGCCGGGCAGTGGCCTATCTCCTGTTTGGCGTCGGCCTGGGCAGCGCCCTAGTCGCGATCGGCGATCTTTCCGCCTCAAAAAGCCGGGCCACTGAACAGGCCTCCGCCGCATCCGATACACCCCAGTCTCAGCTCGACGAGCTGAATACACGGATCGAATCCTTCTTATCCAAGTCCGATGCCATTCGCTTTGGCCTGGGAGATCAAAACAGGATCGACCCCGACGCGCTCCTGCGTATCGAGCATTTGCTGCGCGAAATCCGCGAGCTTTCATTGCTCGGCGACACCGATCGCCGCGATCGGCTGGCTCATCATCTCGAGCAGCGCAAACGCGTCATGTCTCGCCAGATCACCGAACTGACCAACGCCCACGAATTTGCCAAGGCCGAAGCCGTCCTGCTCGATCTCGAATCCCAATTCCCCAACGACTCCCACGCCACCGGCTGCCGCCGCGACCTCGAAGCCGCCCGAACCGAAA
>DATAPK010000274.1:0-2548 GCA_036265245.1 Tepidisphaeraceae bacterium
TGACAACGAGCTCGACCGGCAGCAATACGGCGACGCTGACTGCGATCCCGGCGGGCCTGGCGGTGGGAAGCAATTTCCTTGGCACGACGGTGACCGCGATCGATACCACGAGCAATATCGTTACGCTTGCAGCCAATGCGAGCACCAATCTCAGCAGCGGCACCGCATCGTTCTCAACCGCATTTCCTGTCACCGTTGATGGAGGTGCGTTGGTGGCGATTGGCGCGGTGACCCTGTCCGAATCAAACAGCACAGGTGTTGCTTCGAGCATGATTCGTAATGTCACCGTCGGCTCCAACGGCGGGACTTTCAGTGCCGGCAGCAGCGCGATGGCAATCCCGGGCGTTATTTCCGGGCCGGGCTCGGTGTCGAAGGGTGGCTCGGGCACGGTGACGTTCAGCGGTTCTAATACTTACGCCGGCTTCACGCGGGTGAACACGGGAACGTTGATCTTGTCCGGTTCCAATTCATGGTCGGGCACGGCGCTGACGACCGCGACGCCCACTGCGACGAACGGGACGATCGTGAATGGCGGACGGTTGGTTTTCGATTTCACCGGCAACGCCGCTGCTGATCCCGGCGCCACCGTGCAGAGCGCTCTGACGGCTGGGTTTAATCTGCCGAGCCGATTCTCAGCGGGGTTGATCCGAACTGAGAATGCGGCGGACAATTTGCACGGCCTCGGCTGGACGGACAATGGAACATCGAAAGTTACCGTAGCCTATACATACTACGGCGACTCCGACCTGAGCGGCACGGTTGACATCGCTGACTTCAACACGCTGGCGTCGAACTTCGCGACGACCGGCGCGACTTGGCAGAAGGGCGACTTCAACTACGACGGGGTCGTCAATCTGCTGGACTTGAACGCGATCGCAACCAACTTTGGCGCGACGCCCGCGCTGGATGTGCTGCCGTCGTCGGCTCCGCTGGGTACGCTGGTGCCGGAGCCGGCATCGCTGGGTATCCTCGCTTTGGGCGCTGGCGCAATGTTGCGTCGCCGTCGTAAATGAATGAAGCGGGTTGGGTGCTTGCGGCTTGGTTATTTTTCTGGTTCTACTCGTGTGTGGCTAAGCCGCAAGCAGCCAGCCTCGCCGCTCCCAGGGCGGCGTGAAAATCGTGCTCCCCCGCCGATAGAGTCCAATTTCCCTTTGCGATCTTCGTGAGATTTCTGTCGCAGGCTCGTTTGATTTCTGAAATGAGCGAGTGCAGCCGCACGCCGATTCCTCCCGCGAGAAGGATGTGGTCGGGGCGATAGATTCCATGGCAGATGCGGATCGCCCGCACGAGCGCGCGGATGGGGTCATCGTCAATCTTTGTATCGCGAAGAAATGTTGCGACGTCTCCGTATCGATCTGTCAGGGCTGCCACGCCGATGTAAGCTTCAAGCGAGCCTGCGCCGCCATCCGGGCCGACGGGGGGATTTTCGTCGAGCGAGACATCGACCTGCCCGATATGCCCGGGCGATTCGCCCTCGACTTCCAATGGCACGCCGTCATCAAGCACGCCCATCCCCACGCCGGTGCCCAGGGCGATGGCGATGGTTCTTCCCTGAAGATTGCGGGTGGTGACAAGATCCGTAGCGGTAGCGATCGCATCGTTGACGATTTTGGGCTTTGGGATTTTGTTGCCCAATGCTTGGGAGAGAAGGTCGTCCAGGCCGATCCCCATCAGGCCCGGCACGTTCACGGAAAGTGTGATGGCGCGTCGCTGCGCATCGTAAATGCCAGGCACGCAGAGGCCGATGCAGTCGGCGTGAGTTAGCTGATCTTTTGCGGTATTGCGCAGGGCATCGATCAATTGCGCGGTGGTGGGGCGGCGATAAAAGGCGCTCTGGCTTGTCCAGAGCGTGCGGCCATTTTCGATGGCGGCAAGTTTGATCGAGGTGCCGCCGATGTCAATGCCGAGTTGCAACATGGGCAATAGTTATATTGCAACTTGCCGCCGGAGTTAATCGTGGCGCGGCTGTCCTGCGGGTATAGTTTCATCTAAATGCCGGGCAAATCCATATTTAAACGATCCGTCGATTAAATGCGGGTTTGCATTTGCACTTCGTCGATAAGTTTGTATATACTAACTTATGAATTCTTCGCCAGGGAGCTTGCATGGCACAGACTCTTGAAATGCGGATTGGGTTGATCGAGCGGCGTGTGGGGCGGATTGAGGAGCGGCTGGATTTAAGGCCGCTGGAGGAAGGGGCCGAGCGGAGCACGTCGCGCCTGGACGCGCTGCGCGAGGATTGGTCTCGTCTTCCGCGACACGCGGAACTAGCCTCGCCGGCGCCGGTCGAGGAAGTGGTGCCGATGGCGATGCCGGTGGATGCGACGCCTGCGCCGGCGATGACGCCGCCGCCGTTGCCGAAGAGTTTGGTTGCGGAAAAGTTGCCTTCGCCGGATCGTGTTGACGCCGATGCGCCGTCGTGGCCGGAGAGCGCGGCGGTGCAATTGCCGTCGCTTCAACCACTGGCGAGAGAGGTATTGCCTTATGTTCCGCGCAAGCCGAAGAAGCCGGCGAAGCAGGGTGCGCTGGAGCAGACTATTGGGCTGAA
>DATAPK010000275.1:0-6408 GCA_036265245.1 Tepidisphaeraceae bacterium
CCTATCCACCCTTCAAAAACTCGGCATAAATCGTGTCAGCTTCGGCCCCTTCATCTTTCGATCCTGCCTCCAACATTTCACCAACATCGCCAAAAACCTGCGTACATCTGAAGATTACACCTCCCTCGCCACCGTAATGCCCGGAACCGACGTCGCCAAATATCTACACAACCATCGCGAGCAATAATTCCGCACGGCATATGTCGCGCTGCGCAGCGCGCCCAACGACAAATCTCCCTATTCAAAATATTTTTTTCATCGATTCCACCCCGCCAACCCCGCTCTTCCAAGAAAAACTCTAGCCACACCGTCCAAACGCGCAGCGCCGCCGTTACATATAGGTAACCGCAATCGGCTCCCCGCATACGCCGAAGCGCCGTTCTTTGAAAACCAAATACCCCAAATCAGAAATTGGATTTCCACTACCCAAATCCTCCGTTTCAGTCATTTCCGACTTTGAATTTCGAATTTGTTTGTTTTTTGGTGCTTTGAATTTGGTGCTTGGGAAACCCAATTTCCCAAAACTTCCCATACTTTCCCATCCGCCAAAAATCGTCTCAATTAGACGGGTCCAATCTCAACTAGCATCCTTCCCCACCCCCCCGCTAAGATGCCCCGCCATGCCCTTACGCATCGCCATGTGGTCAGGCCCGCGCAATCTTTCCACCGCCATGATGCGTGCCTTCTCCTCCCGCCCCGACACCGCCGTCCTCGATGAGCCCTTCTACGCTCACTATCTCCGCAAGACGAAAATCGATCATCCCGGCAAGGACGACGTCATCGCCGCCTACGAAAATGACTGGCGAAAAGTAATCGATTTCGTCACCGGCCCCGTGCCGAACGACAAACCCGTCTGGTATCAAAAGCACATGGCCCATCACATGCTGCCACACATCGACGTGCAGCGCCTCATCGCCGGCGGCGAACTCACCCACGCCTTCCTGATCCGCGATCCAATCGAAGTCATCACCTCGTACACCAAAGTGCATCCGGAAATGACCCTGGCGGAGACGGGCCTGCCCTACCAGGCCGATTTATTTCATCGCGTAAAAACCAAAACCGGAAAAACACCCCCCGTGGTGGATGCCAAGGATGTCCTGCTCGACCCGAAACGCACCCTGAGCCGGTTATGCGAAGCCCTCGGAATCAATTTCACCGAAAAAATGCTGACCTGGCCTGCCGGGCCACACCCCGACGACGGCAACTGGGCCAAGCACTGGTATGACAGCGTCTATCAAACCACCGGCTTTGGAACTTATCACTCAAAAAATGAGCCGGTGCCCGATCATTTGAAACCGATGTGCGACCAGGCGATGGCGCATTACGAAACATTGGCGAAACATCGGCTGTAGGCCCCAAAAATGCTGCAAAACTACAACCCCGCCAACGCGAATCTAATCGTAAACGTGAACGGCCAATTGGTCCATCGCGACAAGGCAGGCGTCTCGCCTTTCGATTCAGCCGTGCAAAACGGCGACGCGGTGTGGGAAGGCCTCCGGCTATACAACGGCCAAATCTTCCGCCTCCAACAACACCTCGCCCGCCTCCGCAAATCCGCCAGCATGCTGCAATATGAAAGCTATCCCACGGACGAATATTTGGTCGACCAACTTCGCCACACCCTCGCCGCCAACCAAATGACCGACGGTGTGCATATCCGCCTGACCATCTCACGCGGCGTGAAATACACCTCTGGCCTGGACCCGCGTATCAACACCTGCGGCTGCTCGATGTTCATCCTCCCCGAATTCAAACCCCCTGTTTACGACAAAAAAGGCATCACGCTGATCACCGCAAAAATCCGCCGTCCTCTCGCTAACGTGCTGGATCAGCACATTCACTCCTCCAACCAGCTCACCTCCATCCTCGCCAAACTCGAAGCCAACGCCGCCGGCGCCGACGACTCCCTCATGCTCGATGTCGATGGATTCCTCGCAGAAACCGACGCCACCCATGTCTTCATCGTAAAAAATGGCGTGGTGGAAACCTCAACAACCAGAGCATGCCCCGAAGGAATCACCCGTGCGGCAGTGCTGGAATTATGCGAGAAAAATAAAATCCCGCACCGCGTGCGCGATATCACGCCGCAAGAGATCGCAGCCGCCGATGAAGTCTTTTGCACAGGAACGATGGGCGAATTGGCGCCGGTCATTCGGGTCGATCAAATCACATACAACGACGGCAAGCCGGGGGAAATATGCCAGAAACTTTCGACCCTTTTCAGACAGCTAACCGACGATCCCAGCCAAAGCGAAGTAATGGTCTAACGCGAAGATTACAACCAACCATTTTCTCGCCACCACTGAACATACTTTTGAATCCCCATCGCCAGCGGAACTTTGGGTTCATAACCAAGAAGCTGCCGAGCTTTCTGAATATCTGCGACATAGCGCGTCACTTCGCCGATTTGGGATTCTTTGTAAGTCGCATCCGCTTTTTTGCCGACCGCCGTTTCGATCAGGGTCACGAGATCCTGAAGCGTCTGCCCCTCACCCGCGGCGAGGTTGATGGTTTGATTGACGACTTTGCGTGCATTCAACGCATCAATGCCGGCGACAATGCCGGCGATGCAGTCGTCGATGTAAGTGAAGTCGAGCGTCTTGTTTTGGCCGAAGACAGTAATCGGCTGCCCTTGCGAGATTCGCCGCACAAACAGCGGCACAACGCGTTCCATGCGAGCCTCATCGTTGTCATATCGGCCATAAACATTGCTGAATCGAAACACCAGATGCGGCAACTTGTAGCAGCGGGCGTAGCTGTAAAAGAACGCTTCGCCGGCGATTTTGCTGGCGCTGTAGGGGCTTTCAGCCACAACAAAATCCGCCTTCGTTTCGTCCGTGATATGACGATGAATATCGCCATACACTTCTCGACTGGAGCCGAAGACGATCGGCACGGCAAGCGCACGGGCAATCTCCAAGGCAGCGAAGCTCATCTCGACATTTTCCAGTGCTTTTTCGGGCTGCTGAACGAGTTGAAATACCTTCGCCCAAGCGGCGAGATGGACGATCACATCGGGCTTAAAGGATGGCGACCATTTGGCTTGTCCGCGCGCCACCGCGACGAGATCGACTATTTCGGTCGTGAACTTTGGCGTCCAGGAGTTGGGCCGGCTATCGATGCCAAGCACCTGATCGCCGCGGGCGAGAAACGCGAGGGCGAGGTTGGTTCCGATCTGCCCGGAGGAGCCGGTGATGAGAACGTTCATGGACAGGATGGTCGGGCGGGCTTGGCGGCAGGTCAAGTTAGCCCGCGAGGGCCGCTTCCAGTGTGTCGTAAATCTTTAAAGCTCGATCGAGACGGGCGCGGGTAAGGGAGAGCTTGACTATTTCCTGGAGTCGGGCCAGTCGCAACTGGCCGCCGACGCGGTGAAGAGTTTGATGCAGCGTCGCGAATTGCCCCATGGCCAGGCTCGACATGAAGGTGAGGTTGGCCAGATCAAGCACCAACACCTTGGGGCGGGAGGCGGACCATTCGAGGACTTTGCGTTCCAGCGGCTGAAGGTTGACGACGCTGGCTTCGCCGCTGAGTTCGACCAAGACCACGCCTTCATGGGTGGGTGATTCGATGGGATGAATTTTGAGATCGCTCATCGCGGGCAAATCTTAGGGCTTCACGCGGCGCATTGAAGTTTCTAACGATTCCTTAACAAATGGCGGAGGTTCAAATCCGGGCGGTCTGCCCTATACTGTTGGCCATGTCGAATCAGGAATACCAACCGAAAAAGATCGTTTTGGCTTACAGCGGCGGGCTGGATACATCGGTGATTTTGCCCTGGCTGAAGGAGCGTTATCCCGGCGTCAAACTCGTGGCATTCGCCGCAGAACTGGGGCAGGGGAGCGAGCTTCAAGGGATCGAAGAAAAGGCCCGCAAGAGCGGCGCGGATGAAGTCGTCGTGATGGATCTGCGGCAGGAGTTCGCTGAGAAATATTGCTTTCCGATGCTGCGGGCGCACGCGATTTATGAGCAGGATTATCTGCTGGGGACGAGCATCGCCCGGCCACTCATTGCGGCGAAGCAGGTTGAAGTCGCCCGCCAAACCAACGCCGATGCCGTCGGCCACGGGGCCACCGGCAAGGGGAACGATCAGGTGCGATTCGAGCTCACGTTCATGGCCCTCGCCCCCGATCTGAAAATCATCGCGCCGTGGAAAGACACCAAATTTGAACTGCGCGATCGCGAAAGTGCGATCGAATATGCCCAGAAGCATGGCATCCCGATTCCGGTGAGCAAGAAAAAGATTTACAGTCAGGATCGCAATCTCTGGCACATCTCACACGAAGGCGCGGAGATTGAACATCCAGAAAGCGAGCCGAACTGGGAGGCGTGCCTGACGATGGTCGTTCCACCCGAGAAAGCGCCAAACGAGGCGGAAATCGTGGAGGTGGGTTTCGAGGCGGGGAATCCGATTTCGGTGAACGGCAAGAAACTAGGCGCGGCGCAGATCATCGAAGAACTAAACAAGATCGGCGGCAAGCATGGCGTGGGTGTCACAGTGCTGGCGGAGAATCGTCTGGTCGGCATGAAGTCCCGCGGCGTTTATGAAACGCCCGGCGGAACAATCCTTTACGAAGCCCACAAAGCGCTCGAACAAATCTGCATCGAACGCGACACGCTGCATTTCAAGCAGCAGGTCGCACTGCGATACGCCGAGCTGGTTTATTACGGCCAATGGTTCCACCCGCTGCGCGAGGCGCTTCAATCGTTTGTCGATCACACCAACGCAACCGTCAGCGGCAATGTGAAGGTGCGGCTATACAAAGGCCGGGCGATGCACGTTGGCGCGCAGAGCCCGCATACGCTTTACGATCCGCAACTGGCCAGCTTCAGCATGGAAGGATACGACGTGACGGCGGCGCGCGGGTTTATTGACCTGTTTGGCCTGCCGATGAAAGTGGCGAGCCAGGCGAAGCGATGGTGAACGAATCAGGCGACAATTCGCACTTCGCTTTGTCGCGTGCCGAGCGCATGATCGAAGTTGTCATTGAATTGCTGATCGGGTTGGGATTTATTGCGTTCGGCGTCTCTCTTGTTCAGCCCGCGATGTGGTGGCTGAATGCGATGAGCGCGTTCCGCAACAGCCCCGAGGATGCCGCCACCATCAGCAGTGAAGGATACCGCCAACTGACAGCGGCAATTGTTGCCATGAGCGCGGGCCTGCTTTTTCTTGCTCTCGCTATGTGGCACCTTTGTATTCGCAATCGTAGGACGGGTAGATAATCAAACAACTTTCAAGCTCCTGACGATCCATCTTTTGCGTCGTTGAGCCCACACACGCACAACTGCGCGATTCAGGGTGTCTGGCGCGGGTGGAATGGCTACCCGGGCGGGAGAAGGCGTTGCCCGTGCGAGCGGCGTGGCCACTCATATAAACGGCGTGGCCGCTGATATGAGCGACGTCGCCGGTGATATACGTGGCATAGTCGTTGATATGCGTGCCGTCATCGCTGATACGAGTGACGGCGCCGCTGATATAAATGTCCTGGCCGCTGATATGCGGGGCGTTGCCGCTCATATCAATGTCGGAGCCGCTGATACGAGCGGCGTGGTCGCTGATATGAGTGGTGGCGCCGCTGATATCAGCGGCGAAAATCGGAAGAGGGTTATTCGTCGCAATTTGCCTGTTATTATCTGAGCCGGTTGCGGCATATATCGCGACGATGATTTTATCGAGCACATCCGCGCAGGAGTTCTTCCGATGGAGGGGGTAGCGGTTGGGAAACGGGTGGATTGCAGACCCTTGCGAAAATCGGGCTGTGTTCGCGTTGGAATGACCGTTGCGCGGACTTTTTTGATACCTCTTCAAAACGAAGGAAGATGTGGCAGACAAGAATGCCTGCCCCGCCAAACCAAACCAATACCTGACATTCAGCGGCTTGTTGTGAAAGATCGAATTGTTCATCTTTCTGCCTCGCTATTCATTAAAATGACGGCAGCGTGGTGGCTCATTTCTTTTGACCGCGGGGGACTGAGGCGAACATGACTGATTCAATCGCATCGCCGTGGAATGCAACTGGGGGCGTTACGCCCGGCGTGATTGATTCTTCGGGGAATGTTTCTTCTGATCTGCCATGCCGAAAATGCGCATATAACTTGCGTGGCCTGCCGTCAGGTGGCCGTTGCCCGGAATGTGGCACCGCCGTCGGCTTCAGCGTGCAGGGAGATTTGCTCCGATTTTGTGATCCCGATTGGGTCGATACGCTTCGCAACGGGGCGGTCTGCATGCTGAGCGGGATCGGGGTGATCGTGCTGGCCGTGATCCTGAATGCGGTGATCTCCGCCGGCCGAATCGCTGCCGGCGGAACGGGAGCCCATCTGAATGCTGCTACCTTTGTCAGTCTAATGGGTGCGGGTTTGCTGCTCATCGGAAGCTGGCTTCTCACCTCGCCCGATCCAAGTGGCCTGGGA
>DATAPK010000276.1:0-4400 GCA_036265245.1 Tepidisphaeraceae bacterium
CATCAAGCTGAATCGCAATCACCTCATCACTGGCGAGCAGGCGCTAATCCTGCCTTGCCTGGGGCGAACCGAGAGAGATGAGCAGGCGAGCGGCGAGCAGTTTGTAAGCTGCGAAAATTCGATGGGCGTGGTGCAGGATTCACGCGGCGTGCTCGCGCCGGCAAGCCCGCATCTCAAAAGTGAGATTGCAATCATCTGCCACATCGCGCTGGCGACGCTGAAAGATCGGACGACGGTCGATTGGCGTGGCTTGTGCGAAAATTACGATCGCATTCGCGATCATATCGAGCACGTCGTGCCGGGGTTTAAGGATTACAACAAGCGCGTGCGCGAGCCCGGTGGATTTTATCTGCCGAATGCGCCGCGGGATAAGCAGGAATTTCATACCGAGACGAACAAGGCGAATTTCTTCGTGCATCCGATCGCCGAGCATGATCTGGCGAAGGGGCAATTATTGCTGACGACGATTCGCAGCCACGATCAGTTCAACACCACCATTTACGGCGAGCACGATCGGTATCGCGGCGTCGATGGGCGGCACGTGATTTATCTCAACGCGATGGATATTGAGGAGCTTGGATTGCGCAAAGGGCAGTGGGTTGATCTGACCAGTCACTTTGAAGGAGAGGAGCGCACCGCAAAGCAATTTATGGTGGTGCCTTACGACATCCCGCGCCGCTGCGCGGCGGCCTATTATCCCGAAACCAATCCGCTGGTGCCGCTGCGGCATGTGGCGTGGGGAAGCAACCAGCCGGCCAGCAAATCGGTGGTGATTACGATCGCGCCGGCATGGCAAAGAATGTAGGGCCAGTGATCAGGATTGGATTCGCCAAGCCACAAGCGGCGGATGCTGGCAATGAAATGCGAAATTTGTACACTCCCGGTATCGGTCGTCGGGAAGGCGCATGTCCGATAACCATTGAAATATAGCGGCATTTTGGCGAGTTCCTCCCAACGTTAAAGCTCAGGCCGCGATTCTTACGAAGGCAAATGGCAAAGCCGAAGATGATGAACCGTCGCAATTATTTTGTATTCATCCTTACCGTCTCGCTGGCGATGGTGGGGATGGGGTGTAATGGGTTGAAAAACGGCAATATGGCGTTGGTGCAAACCACCTCCGGCATGCCGCGTGCAGGTAACGTATATTTGATTCGTGGATGGATTGGCGTGTTTTCGACGGGCATGGATACGCTCGGGGACCAAATTCGCGAGGCGGGCGTGCGCTCGCAGGTATATCAGGATACGCAGCATGGCGAACTGGCGGATCAGATTGCGACTGTCTACAGAAATCAGAAAAATGTCGAGCCGATCGTGCTGATCGGGCATTCCTACGGCGCGGACGATGTGGTTCGCGTGGCGCGACGGCTGGATGAGGATGGAATTCCGGTCGATCTGCTGCTCACGATCGACGCGACGATTCCGCCGAAGGTGCCCAAGAATGTGAAGCTGTGCCTGAATTATTATCAGAGCAACATCACCGATTTTGTTCCGATGTTCCGGGGCATCCCCCTCGAGGCGGAAGATGGAGCGAATGTGAAGATTCTGAATATGAACATTCGCAAGGATCGAACCGATCTCCTGGTGCCGGGAACGAATCATGCGAATATCGACAAGGATATGAAGCTGCACGAAGAGGTAGTGAAAGATGTGCTGAGGATTTGTCCGCCCAGGGAGGTTTGGGCAGCGCAACACGGCGCGACATCGCAGCCGGCGTATGGATCAAGGATGAACGGCACGATGCGAAACGCGGCGGACATTCGGACGTTGAACTAGATCAAAATCAGGAAAGGTTGATGATGAAGTTGATGTTTTCTCGACAATTGACGCTCGCACTGGGGATGTTGCTGCTGAGCACGATGACCGGATGTTTCGGTGTCGAGCTTGGCACGATGAAGCCCGGGCAGATGGCTTGGGTGCAGCCAAACACCACCGAGCCGCGCGCGGGGCATGCGTATCTGATCCGCGGGCTGATCGGATTGTTTTCTTATGGCATCGATCGCATGACGGATAAGGTGGCCGCCACCGGCGTGGCGGCGAATGTGTTCCAGGAAGATCAGACGGCCCTTCTGGGAAAGACGATTGTCGAAAAATACAAAGCCACCAACGGCAACCACGAGCCGATCGTGCTGATCGGCCACTCGCTGGGCGCGGATGATGGCATCAAGATTTCAAAGATGCTGGAGAAGGAAGGAATTCCGGTTGATCTGCTGATCACGGTCGATGCGACGAATCCGCCGCCGGTGCCGGGCAATGTGAAGGTTTGTTACAACTACTATCAGCCCAGCTTGTTTGACGGCACGGGAATGTTGCGGGGCATTCCGCTGGTGCTTGAGCCGGGGGCGAAGACCAAGTTGTATAACCTCAATATTCGCGGCGAGCGAAAAGATTTGCTGGAGTGGGATACGAATCACGTGAACATCGATAAGAACACGAAGATTCATGCGGAAGTGGTTGCCCATGTGCTGGAGGTTTGCCCGACGCGACAGGCATGGGTTGCGGCACACAGCGGATCGAACGTATCGCGTGCGGCGATTCCTGAGCCTCCGCAGACGGTGCGAAACGTCCCTGTCAGCTCCAGCGCCGCCGGCGCCGGAGGCATGTAAGCGATGCCAAAATTCATCTGGCCCCCGCATTCCTGGCCGGCGTTTATCGTCGGGCTGATTCTGCTTACCTATTGGGTGAAGGTGCTGAAGCTGGTGCGCGGCTTTAGAAAGACAGCCGGCCACGACGCGAATTTTATCCCGCCTGAAAAGCTCGGACGGATTTTAAGAATCATCTGGATTCCGACGGTGGCGCTATGGGTATTCGTGCCGCTGGTTTATTCGATGATCGATCTTGAATACGCGTGGTTCTGGCCGACGGTTTTTATCCCTCTCATTGTGCAATGGATCGCGGTGGTGATCGCGCTTGCCGCGCTTGCGATCACCTGGGCCTGCTGGATCAACATGGGAAAATCCTGGCGGATGGGGATTAATCCTGGCGAAAAAACAGAGCTGGTTTTCACCGGGCCTTTTGCATACGTCCGGCATCCGATTTATGGATTATCCCAATTGCTCATGCTGATGACGGTCGTGATCCTGCCAAGCCTGCTGATGATCGTGATCGCATTGATCCATATCTTTTTCATGCAATGGGAAGTTCGCCGGGAAGAGTTTTATCTGGTCGGACTTCACGGGGATGCGTATCGAAATTATCAGAAGAATGTGGGGAGATTCTGCCCGAAATCACTTCGTGCTTTTCGCCGGTCGTCTTAAGATGCGAGAATCAACCACAGATGAACACAGATAAACGCAGATAAGATTTGAGATTTCAGAATTATTTGCATCTGTGTTCATCCCTTGTTTATCTGTGGTTCGTAAATCTGATTGCCGATGCAATTTGTCCCTTACAACGCGTTTCAGAAAGTCATGCGCCTGTGGGATGAGGTGCATCCATACAACGCGGCGCAGATTATGAAGCTGGAGGGGGAGGCGGATTACGAGAAGATCAATACGCATTGGCGGAAGACGCTTTCGACGCTGGGCATCGGGCGCATCGTGATGGATGGGGCGCGATATGCGCACACCGCGTGGAATGGAGAGGGCGGGCATCGGTTTATCAATGTCACGCAGCCGGCGTGCGGGCTGGAAGAATATCTGACGACCGAAATCAATCGGCCGTTTCTGGGGCCGGAGTATTGCCCGTTTCGGCCGTTTGTGATTCAGGATTCCGGGGCGCATTTCGTCGGCGTGATTTATCATCATTGGCCAGCGGATAGCGGATCGATCAAGACACTCCTGCGGGAATGGTTTCGCAGCATGTACGACCCGGCGAAATGTCGCGCGGCGCCGCTGATTGTTCCCGAGAAGGGATATTGGCATTACTTCGGCCCGGGGCGGGCGAAGTGGTCGGTGTTTGAGGGGTTCTTGGCGCTGCTGCGGCATCGCGTGCGGTTTTGTCGGGTGAGACAAACGCCGATTTCAGATGCCGATGATTTCACGGTGCGGATTTCGCTGCATCCGCAGCCGGATGGGATGGCGGAGAAACTCCACGCCGCCGCGCGAGGGATCGGCTGCACCGTCAACGATCTTTTTCTCGCGGCAATGGCGGAGGCGTGCCATGAGCATGGTGCGTGCCCGCTCACGCGCGAGCGGGATGAGCTGGCGTTGGGGACGATCGTCGATCTGCGCTTGCTGGCCGAGCAAAATATGGATCATTTGTTCGGCATGTTTCTCGGTTTCACCAATACGATCGTTCGCCGGCAGGATTTGGAGGATTGGCCCAGGTTGCTGAAGCGCATCGCGTCGCAAACGGCGTTTCAGAAGCGCACGCGGGCATCGCAGGCAAGCATTTTGCGGATGGGGGGCGGATTGCTCGAAGCGCATTTTTTGCCGGCTCGGAAATGGATCAATCTGTATCGC
>DATAPK010000277.1:0-17331 GCA_036265245.1 Tepidisphaeraceae bacterium
CTCCAATGCGTCCCCGGCGGAATCGGCAACACCAACCGATCCTCCCGAATGCTTCCACTATTCGTCTGACTTGGAAACCAATAAGGCGTCGTGGTATCTCCTTCTCGAATCCGCCGCTGCCAGAAGATATGCACGCGCGCGGCGCCTTTGGGTCCTTTCCCGCGGCTCCCCGCGCGAAACGCCAGCGGCACAAACCCCAGCGATTCCCAGAAATGATTCGCCGCGATGTCCTGCGCGCACCAGCAGCAGAACAATTTGCATCCGTATGCCGCCCGCTCGAACATCGCTTTCACCAGCGTCGCCCCAATGAGCGACCGCTGTCTCCCCGGCACCACATTCATCTGATAGATAATCCCCACGTCATCGCGCTTGAAGTACTGATCGTTGCCGATGCAGTAACCGACTCTTTCTCCCTCTCCCCTCGGGAGAGGGTCGGGGTGAGGGGGCGTGGGGTGGCAAGACGTTTCCGCAATCAGCACATGCCCCGCCTTGATCTTCCCCTCCAGCGCCTTTGTCGGCATGAACCCCACCTGCTTCGTGTGAATCTTCTGCAATCCATCGATGAACGGCAGATCATCAAGCGTCGCCGTGCGAATCGAAATAGGAATCTGCGGGATAGGAATGATTGCGTTCATGATCGCCTCGCTTTAAGCACCAAATTCAAAGCACCAAATGACAAACAAATTCAAAATTCAAAAAAGCAGATGAAATTCAAAACGGCGCATCTCGTTTCGGTCATTTGAGTTTTCTTCATTTGAATTTGTTTGTGATTTGGAATTTGATGCTTGGTGCTTCTCCTCTCACACCGGAAAGATCACATCCCCCGTATTCGGCCCCGCGAACACGCCGCTCGCAAACACAAACAACTCCTGGCTATCCACCTCCCACGTTGACGGTGGATCGATCTGATCGCTCAGCACCAGCCGCACCCACGCCGGCCCGACGATCTGCGCCGTATTACTCGCCGTCTGCCCGCCGGGATAGTTGACGAAGAAGTTGTCATCCGGATCGTTCACCGCCGTCACGACCGTGCCCGGCGAAAAGAAAATCTCCGTCGTCACCTGATCCTCGCGCACCACCACGCTGGTGATGGTGTTGATCGGCACCGGCGGCGCAGGGGGCGCCGTTTTCGTCTTGATCTGCCCGCGATGCTTCCGAAACTTGGGTGGGGGAATGATGAGCATTGGAAACCTCAGAAAAAGATAGGACTAAGGACTGAGTGCTGAGGACTGAGTAAAAACTTCTTGCCTTTACTCAGTCCTCAGTCCTGTTCACTCAGTCCTGTCTGTTAAGCCGACATCGACACGCTGCCGCCTGGCAGGTTCGCGCTGATGAACGGGCTCGCCGGGCCGCTCTGTTTTCTTCCGTTAAACCAGAACGCCGTGAACCAAACCTTCGTCCCCGCCGCCAGCGACGTCGGGAAGGGAACATCGATCGCCGTCACGCGGCCAGCATTGCCTTGGAAAGTCCAGTCCTCGATGTTCGGAGGCGCGGTTTCGCCAACCGCACTAAAAACGGCAGCGCCCAAAGTTCCTGCTGGGCGGCCGCGCTTCCCGGCTTCGCCATCCAACAGACGAATTCGCACCGTCCATCCCGTCGTGGAAATGATCCTGATGGTGGGCGATGTCGTGGGTGCGGGAATCGGCGCCGGCGTCGCGCGTGGGGGCATGCCGATCTCCGTCTTCATCGCATCGGTGACCGCCGGCGCAGCGTAAATCTTGTTCGCCAGAGTCGTCGCTCCCGCCTTCAAGGCATCTCTGGCCTGGTTCTTTGTGATCACCGCCGGCTTGTTGCGGATGGACGGATCACACGCCGTCAGAGCGCCGGAGTATAAATTGTGGAGCGCGGTGTAAGTGGTTACATCGAGCGTCACAAGACCCCAGTTGGCAGGCGTTGGCGTGATGAAATCGATCACATTCTGAGACCATCGCAGCAATCCGGTGTCGGATTTCGGAAATGTAAGCGTCACTGTCATGACAACTCCTCACGTTGTCGCGGCTCCCCTGCCACTCCGCGAGGATTACTTCGATGCTCGCATTCACTTGAATTGCGATTTAATGCATCGAAGTCAGTCTATGCATCGACTGTGAGGAGGATCGCTTTAAGAAATTTCTAAAAATATTTTTGGGTCCCCTCTCCCGCCGGGAGCGGGATAGGGTGAGGGTGTATTTACGCGTGCTGCCACAGGGCGATAACTCGCCGTCCGACAAAACCACGCGATGGATGATTGAAACCGCAGGAGGCGTGCGAATTGCATAACGAAGACAATTTCTTAGGAGCTAAGAAATTATCTTACTCCGTAAGAAAACATCGCACGGGCTAAGTCATTGTCCCACGCTCTAAGTAATTGTCTTACGAGCTAAGAAAATATCGCAGGTCGTCAGAAATTATCGCACGGGCTAAGACAATGTCTCACGGGCCAAGAAATTGTCGCAGCGGCTAAGAGAATGTCGCACGGGCTAAGAAATTGTCGCAGACCGTGAAATCATTCGGGAGGGCCTAAAACAATATGGCAGGGGCTGCCGAAATTCGGCAGAGCGTAAAAGAATCGCGCAGGGGGCGAAGATATTGTCGTAGACGGCGGGAGGATCGGTCTCCTTGTCACTGGGAAACCATCCGAAGCTGCGGAAAAATGTCCGAAGAGGAAATGAATGAAACGGCGCTTTTTGTGACTCCCGACCCCTTATCCGCTCCCTTTGCGAAAATACGATTCATCGCGCAAAACTATTCCGTGCAATATCACGGATCGCCATGCAGATGCTAGATGCTCCGTGAAGGAAAGCCCCGATCATCGCCGTGAAGATGGCATACAAGATCGACATCATCAAGGCTGCCGATCCAGGAATGAGCCCAGATGCCGTACCATATCTTGCGGACGTGGGACCAGAACCGATGGCAGTAATAGCGCCGAACACTAGAATGATCGCGGCACCGATATAATAGAGCGCGGCGAAAATCGCGAGAACGCTCGATGCGAGCCGCAGTCCAAGGTAATTAGGAGCGGTTGAGAGTTGAGCCCTCCGCGAAGCATACGCCACGGTTTGCGCCGACGGCCCTGGTATGGCAACGGGACCGTCCTCTATTGGCTTTATCGATGAAACCAGCATCTTGTGCAGATCATGCGCGATTCGCTCGGCTTCTTTTGCATTGTCAGCGTAGACGTCGTGATACGTATCAAGCCCTGTCGTTGAATCCGCGCCTTCGACTCTCCATCGCATGCAAACCTCCCATTGAAATGGTCGGAGAAGTCTACCATGCGATCGGGCAGGACAGAAAGTGAATCATGTCAGCGTGTTTTCTGGCGCAAAGGTTCACCACCGCCGACTAAATCTAAGGTCCCGTCGCGTCCCCGCCACCTTCAATTTGCCCCAGCTTTGGCCGCACTCAACCTGCGGGCGCGAACTATTGCGGCCAGATCTTCAACCTTCATGGGCGGATTTCGCCTATGCAACATGGAATGGCAGTTCGGACATACCGGGATTAGGTCGCGAATCGGATCCACATCGTGTTCTGCTCTGACATCGCCGAGGGGGACACGATGATGAACGTGAATGAAGCCAGAACCCAAGTCCCCGTACACATCGCTCATTGCGATTTCACAGACGCGGCACTCAAATCCGTAGTGACGCAAGCATGCGCGACGCGCCTCGGGATCACGCTCGTATCGATCAAGGACGACGGTCTCAACAGCACCCTCCAAGAAGTTCGGCTCGGGTTGGCTATCGGCAGAAGTGTCGCCAATGTCGTCTCCGGGATCGCTTGGCTGGCCTGTTTCCTTGGTGGGCTGCCGAGACAGGCGGACATCGCGTTGTAGGCGCAACCTCTGGTCTACAATGAGAAGGCCTGGGGCGAGAGCTGCCAGATAAGTGTCCAGATATTCGTCTAGCTCCTCGGAAAAGCTGTCGTACTTCGCACTGAGTACCGTATAACTGCTGGAGCGCTCTTCGGTGAATAGTTCAAGAGGTGGGTGTTCCCAGCCACGTATGACGACAAGCCTTTGAAGTCCGACGGTCCGCTCCTTCCTCTTCCCGCGTTCAACGAATGTCGCAGCCTCGTACTCTCCACCCGTAGAAAGGGGGGTCATGTGAAACCGGATATGTCGAACCTCACGCTTCTCGAAGCCGTGCGCATAACCTGACTCGATTACCGTAGCAGTATCAAATGATTTGTCTCGAATTGTCTCATTCATGTCCGCGCAACCTACCCGCGCTAGTTTAAATCCGTCCAACTCGTTTCAACAAATGCTCCGTTCGTACGGCGATTTCCGCGAGTGCAGTAGCCGCCTGCTCGATACTCACCTTCGATTGCTCGAGCGCCCTTCCCTGATCCGACACCCAAAGCTCAAGTCGTTGTCTGTCAAGACGTCCTTGAAGGGCCTGCTGCCCATCGATAATTGCTTCGCGCATCACGTCCGTCAGCGCGCCAAGATCGCGCATAACGGTTTCTATCGCCCGTTGCGTCTTAAAAACAAGCTTCTGTGCATCCTCTTGATTCATGGCTGAACACCGCGATTAGGTTTCTCCAGTTCCGCCCGAAGCTTTAGCACCGTCGCATGATGCTTTTGCAACCAGTAAAGAGCATCTTCCATGGCCGCGTGCGCTCGTTCCCAACATTGGAGTCGATCCTGCAAGAAATCAGTCAATTCTGATTCTGGAAGCAATTCCAAGCGCTGAGCCTTTGAGTTTAATTCCAAGTTTCGCTGAAACGAAGCAAAGAGATCATCACTACGAACGAGAAACTGCGAGCGAAGCGAGTTGACGTGGTTGACGAGAGCTTCCAGATTCATAATGTGAATTGTACCCGCGATCGTCCGAGAATTGCAAGCGTAATTATGTCGTAAGTACCGTAATGCCAATAGGATAACGAAGCTACGCTTGCGCGGCTCAATGATATTTGAATTGGGAAATCCGTATTTATTTACGGCTGAATTACTTCCGATGAATTGCATGTGCGAGCCCTCGCCATCCGCCCGACCCGCAAGCTCTCTTCCTCGCGCCGAACTGATCCTTCGCGGGATCAAGACCCTTCGATTTCACTCAGGGCAGGCGGTGGAATCCAGCCATCAGCAATCAATCGCCGATATCCAGACGGGAGCGACGCCATGGAAATCCCTGAATTGACGCTGGTGCGGCGAACATTGAAGCAGTTTAACCTGGACCCCGCCCTCGCGCTGGCGGTGCTGCTCAAGGGGCTGGGGGATGATCATCTGGCGGTCATCGCGACGATCGATTGGGATCGCGATGAAGACAATCAGCCCGACACCACGCTGGAAGCCGTGATTCAAATCCTCAAGCGCGAGGGGGAACGCAATGGGGATGCTTTCTTCAAGGCGATGAAGCCGGGGATGACGGAAGATCAGGTCACCGGCGCGCCCAGGCTGGCGGGCGATCTCATGTTGCTTCAGGATGTGGTGCGCGATCTGGTGGGCGGATATGCCGATCATCTGGACCGGCTGAGCGACCTGCAAGGCGAAGCGGTGTAGGGAGTGGAGATTGCCATCAACGCTCGACCGAGCGACAGCTACCCGACGGGAACGAAGTCTGGCGGGCCGGAATAGGTGGTGAGCAGGGTGCAGCCGCCCGGCGAGGCGTGCGGGCCGTGCGGCGTGCCCGCCTTGGCGATTAAAAAGCTGCCGGGGCCGTAGCTCACGCCGTCTTCGACGAGGTCTCCTTCGATCACGAATACCATCTGGTCGGCGTGGGTGTGGCTATGTGCCGGGATCGAACTCCCCGCCGCCATCCGCGTCATCCCCGACATGCCGCCGGTCGATTCGTACTGATGCAGCATCTTCATGGAAACGCCCGGCCACCCCGTCGGCGACCAGGCAAGGGCGGATGTGTCGAGCTTCGTCTGATACATGCGAGTTTCTCCTGCGGGGTAATGGAATGCGGATGAGTGGCGGATTATGCATCAGCCGCCAACTCTCAAATCACAACAAGCTTACACGCCAGCGCGCTCCAGTGCATCGGAGGATTATGCGGCGGTCGGACTGCCGAACGTCCTACGCGGCTGAGGGCTGCGGCGCGTTACCGAAGAACGGCCAAGTGCCCAAGCTTTCCCCTTCCGCACACAGACGATGATCTGTTGCTTGCACGATGGACAAGCCAACTCCCAGCACGTCGGTATCGGTGGCAAACACCGGAACCTAGGGCTGAATCGCGCAGGCGCGATACCGGTCTCGAGAACTGCGCCAAGTGGCGCGCGGCAGACTCCACACTTCCGGCGATCGAGGTACGCGACGACCTTCGCAGCGTTGTCCCCTTCGAAATGGAGTGACGGTTGTTTCCGCTGCATAACGGACCAACGTTCGATGTCCGGCACCACGCCAGCCGACCTTTATTATACCAAAACATTCAACGCGGGGCCGGTCCGTTGCATCGGCGGGTTATGCGGCGGCGGTTCGCGTGGCACGGCCCCGCACTCGGGGCAGCGGTCCGGCGTCGCGCGAAGGTCGTAGCCGCATACAGCACACTCTCCGCGCTGCCGCCGCCGGCGCGCGCGAACAGGAACGCGCAACCAAAGCGCTGGACATATCGCCAATGCCAGTAGCAGCATCCACCAGGGGATTGCGAACGCGCTGTAGAAATTATTGACCAGCAGAAAATTCACTCCCTTTTCGTCTTGACACTTGATCGCCCCGACGGGTGTTTTGATCCGCCAAAGCCACAGGCCGCGCGGAGAAACGATTTCGCCGCGCCGATCCATCCTGAGGCCCGAGCGCCCAGGCGGCCCGGGGAGAATCAACGTGTACTCCCCGAAGCGTGTGGAATCGACCGCGAACGGCGCGGGCAGAAGCTGCGGCACCATTTGTTGATCCGACAATATCAAGTGGTAATGGTCGAACCTCACAAACCATGTGCGCTGCGGACTGGCGAAGCACGGCCACGCGGTCGGATGCACCGTCCCCCAGATCCAGCACCCCACCGTCGCCGCGCACAACCCCAGCGACACCGCCGCCGCGAGATTGAACAGTTTCCATCTCATCAGGGAAAGAATCGCCTTCGCATAATGGACCGACGTTCAATGGCCGGCCGGGCGCTCGACCATCTTACGAATCACAAGGACCGTTCCGCCCGGCCGGTGTGTCAAGTCGCTTGCTGTGTAAATCATCGCTCTCCCTCCCAATGCCGTTTGTACGCCAAAACGGCGCCATCGTCTCCAATCATTAGACTGATCACGCGCTGCACATCGCCGTTGGATGTGCCCGTCATCGCCGTGACACCCCAAACTTTGTCCTTGTGCTCCACGGGGAGATAGCTTGCGTTGTCCGGCCAAGTTAAAAGCTCTCTCTTTTTCACTTCGTCCTTCGCAATCTGCTCAATGCGCGGCCAGGAGCGGTCGCGCATTAAACTCTGAACGGCGGCATCATTAACGCGTGCTTCATCGCTTGGAGTGATGCAGCCGCTCAGGAGCGAAACGATTGAGACGGCAAGAATGAGTGTGTGTCGAATATTCATAATATGGTCCTGCGGCATAACGTGAAGCCGATCAGTGACCGAGCCGGCGCCAACCAGCATTCGAATCGAAAGGACCGTTTCACCGGGCCGGTCCAGTGCAAGGTCGGGTTATCCGGCTTTTCGCGAGCCGGCAAGGAGCACAAGTCCACTCGCGCCAAAAACCAGGACAAAGACAATATCCGCGCCGAGATGTGCCGACGCCTTCGGATCGGTCGACTGGTAATTCTTGGGAATGCGAAGCACGAATAGCAATGCTAAGCCGAGGAGGATGATCCCGAGGATGCGTTTGAATTCAATCATACTTTCTAGCCGGATAACCTTTAATTATGACCCGCGATGCCACATAGCATGCGAGACGTGTGGATTGTCATTTCGGGGGCGGAGGCCGTCAAATCCGGGCTGATTCTCGCTTGAGGAATCGCGATGGATCCGGCGCAAGATAGCAGCCTCGGGGCCATAGCGAGACAGTGGATGCCTGTTACCAGATGCCGGGCAGGAGACGATAGCGCACCCGGCGTGCATAAGCCGCCCAGTTGGGGTCTTGCGACAGCACGCGCTCTTCGGCGTGGATGCGGTAAATCATCGATGCCCATCCCACCGCCACCAGGATCAGCGTTCCGACGCTCCATTCGTGAAGGTTGTAGCCGATATCCTGGAGCACATACGCCAGGTAGAGGGGATGGCGCACCAGGCGATAGGTTCCCCTCGTTGCCAGCCCGCGCATGGCGGGACGCACGCCGAAGAAACGTCCCAGGCTGATGAGGCCCGCCAAACTGAGTGCCGCTCCGATGATGACCAGGACAAATCCTCCAGCGGGCCACCCTTCGTATCCGGGATGTCGCTGAAGGAGGACGACCTGCGCGTAGGAATAGGTGTAGGAGACAAAGACAGCCGTGCCCGCGGCGAGCGAGGTGTCCTGCACCTGGGGAGGACGGCGCGTCAGCGCGATGCCAAGCATCAACAGATTGGAGCAGACGTAAATCCAATCGGTGACGGTGAGGCTTGGCGTGAGTCGTAGGAGAATCGCCAGTTCCACGGCGGTTACGCCGAGCAAGACAAAGTCCGCGGGCCGTCGGCCCCACAACCTCCAACCTTCCGCGGGCTTGCTCATGCTGGAATTCTATCATGCACCCGCAGCGGGCGGCATAGAACGTGAAGCGAAACTGCTTCGGGGAATAACGTGATGCCGATCAGTGGGCCGAGCCGACGCCTAGAACCATAAGAAGCATACCAGAGTATCATGCGCGCGATTCATGTCATTCGTGCAATTCGTGGCTAAACGAATTCATCGACCTATGGGGTCGATGCGACATGCGTCGCGGTCCGAACGGGCTGCGCCCTAAGGTCTCGGAAAGCTGCCCGGCAACGGATATCATCGCGCCCTTCCTTTACCCCGGAGTTTGTAACCCCATGCAATGGCTGACAGACCCGCAGATGTGGGTTGCGTTCCTGACGCTCACCGCGCTTGAGCTCGTGCTCGGCATCGACAATGTCATTTTCATTTCGATCCTCGTGGGGAAGCTTCCGCCGCCGCAGCAGCCGCGGGGTCGCACCTTGGGATTGGCGCTGGCCATGCTCATGCGGATCGCGCTGCTCTTCTCGCTGTCGTGGATCATCCGCCTGACCGCGCCGCTCTTTAGTGTGCTGGGGAAGGAGATCTCGGGCCGCGATCTGATTCTGATCCTTGGCGGATTGTTTCTGCTCGGCAAAAGTACGCACGAGATCCATGGGAAACTGGAAGGCGAGGAGGGGCACGCGTCGGCGCGGGTCAAGGCATCGTTTGTGAGCGTCATCATTCAGATTGTCCTGATCGACGCGGTGTTCTCGCTCGACTCGGTGATCACCGCGGTGGGCATGACAGACAGGCTCGGGGTGATGGTGGCCGCGGTCGTCGTGTCGGTGCTGTGCATGATGGTGTTTGCGGGGCCGATCAGTCGCTTTGTGGAGCGCCACCCGACCGTGAAGATGCTGGCGTTGAGCTTTTTGCTGCTGATTGGCGTGAGCTTGATCGCCGAGGGACTGGGTCAGCACATTCCCAAGGGATATATCTATTTCGCGATGGCGTTTTCGGTGTTCGTCGAGATGCTCAACCTGAAGCTGCATCGATCGCGGAGTGCTCCGGTCAAGCTGCACGAACCTTATGTGTAGACCCGAACGATTCCGTTGCGGCCCGCCCGTTGACTTACTCCAACGCGGCAGCGGCCAGCGATCAAGAGTTGCAGCGGTGCTGCGTTTGAACTTTTCCACGTTCATCACAGACCCCTCGCAAGACAGTAACCACACTTTGTCGCAATAGTATATAAGATGCAGAAAACAAGGAGAATCGTATGTGGTCGAGCAAGCTGTTGAAGTTCAGCGCTGCTGCCGTCGTTTCGGCTGGGTTGATTTTTGCAGGGCCCGGCGGGACAGCGGTGGGTGATGCGCCGGCGGCGGCCGCGCATGCGGCGTCGGTTTCGCCGGATGACGCGATGCAGCGGCTGCGCGATGGCAATGGGCGATTCGTCGCTGAGAAGATGACCAAAAGCCATCAGGATGCCTCGCGCCGAGAGGAACTGGCGACGGGCCAGCATCCGTTTGCCGTCGTGCTCGGCTGCGCCGATTCTCGCGTGCCGCCGGAGCTGGTTTTTGACCAGGGCCTGGGCGATCTATTTGTGATTCGCGTCGCCGGCGAGATCGCGTCGCCGGATGTCATCGGCAGCATCGAATATGCCGTCGAGCATCTTGGCTGCCGCACCATCATCGTGCTCGGGCACGAGCGCTGCGGCGCGGTCGACGCGGCGCTCCACACGCCAGCGGGCTCGGTGCCCGAAGGGAACCTGGGCGAGTTGCTCAAGGATATTCAGCCGGCCATCGCGAAGATCGACCCGAAAGCGCCTGATGCGATGGATGCCGCCGTTATCGCCAACGCCAAGGCCGTCGCCGCCAACCTCGTCACCCGCTCGAAGGAGCTGGACGAGGCGTCACACAAAGGGGACATCGTCATCACCCCCGCGCGCTACGACCTGGAGACGGGCAAAGTTGAGTTCTTCAAACCCAATGCCGGAGCAGCGGGCCACTGAATGCGGATATGGCGCGATTCAGCGTGCGCCGTCGCCGCCGCTCAACGGCATTACGTTATGGGCAGAACTTCCCACAAACGGCCGGGGTCGCACAGACGCACGCGGATATACTCATGACGCAACCGTCAATCACTTCAATAGAGTCGTTCGCCGCTCGCGCGCAGGGCAGCCAAGTTTGTGATCCTCTGGCTTGTCTCGAGAATGAAAATCAGGTTTCCCCGGATACCCAACCTTCGTACGCGATGTTAGCTGGAACGGACGAGAGGTTGTTATGCCGAACATCATCATTGTTTCAAACCGTTTGCCCGTGACTGTGGATAAGGAGATCAAAAAATCCGCCGGAGGATTGGCGGCGGCGCTGGAAGGAGTTTCGACGCAGGACGGCAAGCTTAGTTGGATCGGTAATCCTGGGGGGGCGAACGATGATCCGGCCAAGCGAGAACACATTGAGCATGTGCTTCAGGAAGAATATGGATTCATCCCGCTCTTTTTCACGCCGGAAGAGACGAAGGATTATTACGAGGGATTTTCCAATTCGAGCCTGTGGCCGCTGCTGCATTACATGACGGGATATTTCCACTACGAGCCGGGGTGGTGGGAGGCGTATCAGAAGGCGAATCGGAAATTCGCCGACAAGGTGCTGTCGGTCGCCGGCGATGATGACACCGTGTGGGTGCATGATTATCACCTGATGCTCCTGCCGGCGATGTTGCGCGAGGCCAAGCCGAATTTGCGGATCGGGTTTTTTCTGCACACGCCGTTTCCGTCTTATGAAATTTTCAGATGCCATCCGCAGCGGCAGGAGTTGATTCAGGGATTGCTCGGAGCCGACCTGATTGGCTTTCATACCTTTGGCTACATGCGGCATTTCCGCAGCGCGGCGTTGCGGTTGCTCGGCATCGAATCGGAGATGACGCGCATTCGGCACGAAGGGCATGTGACGACGATCGGCGTTTATCCGGTGGGGATTCACGCCGAGCGGTTTGCGAAGCAACTGGCCGACCCGAAGCACGCCGAGCATTTGGCGAAGATCGGCAAAGAGAAGCAGGGGAAGCGATTGATTCTGTCGGTCGAGCGGCTGGATTACACCAAGGGAATCCGCCATCGGCTGGATGCGATCGATGCGTACCTGGCCCGGCATGAAAAACAGGAGGATATCAAATTCGTTTTCGTCTCCGTGCCGTCGCGAGAAGGTGTACAGGAATATCAGACACTGCGCGAAGAAATCGAGCAGCGCGTTGGCCAGCTAAATGGAAAATACGCGACGCTGCACAACAGCCCGATTCATTTCATTCATGGCACGGTGGATTTTCCCGAGCTTTGTGCGCTTTATGCGCAAGCGGATGTGGCGATTGTCACGCCGTTGATTGATGGGATGAATCTGGTGGCCAAGGAGTACATCGCGTGTCAGAAAGACGATCCGGGCGTGTTGATCCTTAGCGAATTTGCTGGGGCGGCGGAGGAATTGTTTAATGCGCTGATCGTCAATCCGTATGATCCGCCGTCGGTAGCGCAGGCGATTGAGCAGGCGCTGGCGATGAGTCCGGGGGAGCGGGCGGAGCGCATGACGCCGATGCGAAAACGCGTGATGAAGTATGATGCGCAGTGGTGGGCGAAAACGTTCATTGAGGATCTGTCGGCCATCAATTTGCAGGCCGAGGCGAAGCAATCATTTCATGAAAAACAGGAGCAGCTTGCCGAAGTGATCTCGCGGGGCGGGCGAGTGGGATTGTTTCTTGATTACGACGGCACGCTGCGCGAAATCCAGCGCGAGCCCGATCAAGCCCGGCCCAACGCAGCCGTGCGCGAGCTACTGGAAAAGCTGGCCGCTTGCCCGGAGATGGATGTCGCGATCATCAGCGGACGCAAGGCGAAAGATCTGGACGCATGGTTTGGCGAATATCCATTTGGTTTGATCGCCGAGCACGGAGCCGCGATGCGTCTGCCCGGCGAAAAAAAATGGCGGCAGATGGATCAGGGCGTCAGCTACGCGTGGAAGGATGAAATCCACAAACTGCTTCAGCAATTTGAAGAACAAACCCCCGGCAGCTTTGTCGAAGACAAACCGACATCCCTGGTGTGGCATTATCGAAAATCCGATCCGGAATTCGGCGAACATAAAGCCAAGTTACTCGCCGGCGAGCTTGTGGTTCTGGCGGCCAACGAGCCGGTCGTCATCCGTCATGGCGATAAGATTGTCGAGATCGTGCCCGCCCAGATCAGCAAAGGTGCCGCCGTCCAGCGCATCGTCGAATCCGAACATTACGATCTGGTCATCTGTGCCGGCGACGATCAAACCGACGAAAGCATGTTTCGGTTGGAACATGATCCGCTCATCACCATCAAGGTTGGCGACGGCGACACACTGGCCAAGGTGCGTTTGAGCTCACCCGCCGAATTCAGGCGGTTTTTGGAGGGGGCGTTGGCTTCGCGTTGCGAATCGCGACACGAACCCAGCCCGGCTTGACGTGCGTGGCCGCTGATACAACAATCGCCCCCATGCCACGAACCATTACGCATCCCGCGCTTCAGCCGCTGAAAGCCAAGTTTCCCGACGCCAAATTCATGGTCGGCGAATTCCGAGACAGGGTCACGCTCGTCGTGGCTCGTGAGAATCTCGTCGAAGTCTGCACCTTCCTTCGCGACGAGCCCACGTTGAAATACGACATGCTCGCTGAGGTGAACGGAGTGGATTATTTGAACTACCCCGGCGCCCGCCATCGCTTTGGTGTGAACTACGGCCTGACAAGCATCGATCACAACTCTCGCCTCTGGCTGAAGGTCTTCCTCGACCCCACGCAAGACACCTCGCCCGGCCACGATGTGCGGGATGAAGATGTGATCGCCAAGGGCGACCCCGGCCTGAAGGTGCCCAGCGTCTGCGGCATCTGGCCCGGCGCCGAATGGATGGAACGCGAAGTCTACGACATGCTCGGCATCATCTTCACCGGCCATCCAGATCTGCGGCGAATCCTCACATGGAACGGCTACGGCAGTTACCCATTGCGAAAAGATTATCCGATGCGAGGCGTCGGCGAGCGGGAAAATTATCAGATCGTGACCAGAGAAGGCGCGTAGGAGATGGAATGAAATATCGCGAGCTTGGCAAAACGGGATTCAAGGTTTCGGAAGTTTCTTTTGGGGCTTGGGCCATCGGCGGATCTTGGGGCGATGTTTCGGATGACGAGTCGCTGAAGGCGCTGAATCGCGCGATCGATACCGGCGTGAATTTCATCGACACGGCGGATGTTTACGGCGATGGCCGAAGCGAGCGGCTGATCGCCAAGCTCAAGAAAGATCGCCCGCGCGATACGATTCATGTCGCCACCAAAGCGGGCCGTCGCCTGAACCCGCACAACGCCGCCGGCTACAACGCCGCCAATCTCGAAGCATTCATCGATCGCAGCTTGAAGAATCTCGCGACCGATTCGCTCGATCTCGTTCAACTTCATTGCCCGCCCACCGAAGTCTATTCCCGGCCCGAAGTGTTTGCCACCTTGGATGATCTCACTCGCAAAGGAAAGATCAAACATTACGGCGTGAGTGTCGAACTTGTCGACGAAGCCCTCAAAGCGATCGAGCATCCCAACGTCAAAACCGTCCAGATCATCTTCAATCTCTTCCGCCTCAAGCCCGCGGAGAATTTTTTGCCGCTGGCGAAGACCAAACAGATAGGCGTGCTGGCGCGCGTGCCACTGGCCAGCGGAATGCTCAGCGGCAAGATCACCAAGAACACGCAATTCGCCAAAGATGACCACCGCAACTTCAACCGCCATGGCGAAGCGTTCGACGTCGGCGAAACTTTCAGCGGCGTCGATTTCGATGCCGCTCTTTCCGCCGTCGAAGAGTTGAAAAAGCTCGTTCCGCCCGGTGTTTCTCTCGCGCAGTTCGCCCTCAAATGGATTTTGATGGACGCCGGCGTTACCTGCGTCATCCCCGGCGCCAAGCGTCCCGATCAGGTTGAAGACAACAACCGCGCCAGCGATCTGCCGGCACTTTCGGAACAACAGATGCAGGCATGTAAAGCGATCTACGATCATTACATCCGCAAACTTGTGCATCAACGATGGTAATCCCGTTTAGCCGCAACGCGCAGCGGACTGTCTCAACGTAATCTCACTTTTAAGAGACTCCGTTTCGCGTCGCGGCTAAACGCGCGTACACTATTGATATGTTCGAGGCGTTAACCCATCGCCGATATCTCATCCCCTTTCGCGCGACCAGACTTCCGCAGCAAATTACGGACGTTCTGGTCATCGGCGGCGGGGTTGCCGGACTGCGAGCCGCCATCGCCGCAGCCGAAAGCGGCGCAGAAGTTCTTCTCCTTACCAAAGACACTGTCGAGCAATCCAACACGTGGTACGCCCAGGGCGGCATCGCCGCCGTGCTTCAGCCGCTCGATTCCGTTGAGGCGCATGTTCGCGATACCGAAATTGTCGGAGTTGGGTTGTGCGATGAGAAGGCCGTGCGACTCGTCGTGGAAGAAGGCCCCAAGCGTGTTTTGGAATTGCTTTCCTGGGGCGCGAATTTTGACAAGCAAATCGGCAATCCGCACGATCTCGCCTTCGGATTGGAAGGCGGCCACAGCTACGCGAGAATCCTTCACGCCTATGGCGACGCAACCGGCAAAGAGCTCGCTCAGACGCTCATCAACAAAGTCAAAAGTTTCGAGACGATCCGCATCGCCGAAAGCAGTTTCGCGATCGACCTGATCACGCACGAAGGGCAATGCCTTGGCGTGATCGCGATGACCAACGGAAGCATCCAGATCGTCTGGGCCCGCCGAACCATTCTCGCCAGCGGCGGGGCGGGGCAGCTTTATCGCGAATCCACCAATCCCAAAATCGCCACCGCCGACGGCCACGCGATGGCGTATCGCGCCGGCGCGACGCTCGGCGATATGGAGATGGTGCAGTTTCACCCCACCACGCTCTACGTCGCCGGCTCCAGTCGCGCGTTGATCACCGAAGCCGTGCGCGGCGAAGGCGCCTATCTGCTGGACAAAAACGGCAAGCGCTTCATGCCCGATTATCATCCGGATAAAGAGTTGGCCCCGCGCGATGTCGTCAGCCGGGCGATCATCGAACAGATTCGCAAGACCCATTTCACGCACGTTTTCCTGGATGTGCGGCATCTGCCCACCCAAAGTTTCCGCGAGCGTTTCCCGCAACTGGCGCAGCTCTGCGATCAGTTCGACATCAATGTCGCCAAGGATTTAATCCCGATTCATCCCGCCACGCATTACATGATCGGCGGCGTGGATGCCGACGAGATCGGCCGCACCAGCTTGCCCGGCCTGTATGCCGTCGGCGAAGCCAGTTGCAGCGGCCTGCACGGCGCCAATCGCCTGGCCAGCAATTCGCTTCTCGAAGGCCTCGTCTTCGGCACCCGCGCGGGTATCGACGCCGCCCAGGAAGCCAAGAAAAATCAAATCCATTTCCCGCAAACCCTGGAACACAAAATCCCCGCATCCACCAAAACCGAGCTCGACGTCACCGATGTCAAAAGCTCTCTGCGCAGCGTGATGTGGCGAAACGTCGGCATCGAGCGCGAAGGCGATCGGCTCGCTGAAACTCGCGAGATCATCGCATTCTGGAGCCGCTACGTCATGGACAAAACCTTCAACCTCGCCGAGATCGGCCCGGTGGCATCGGTGGCTGGATGGGAGCTTCAAAACATGCTCACCGCTTGCTTCCTGATCACCGGCGCCGCCTACACCCGCACCGAATCCCGCGGCACGCATTATCGACTGGATTATCCCAAACGCGACGATGCTCACTGGCGACTGCATCTGCAATGGCGCAGGCCGATGGAAACGGCGATTCCAGAGTTGGTCAAGTAGCTTTGGTCACTAAGTCAAGCCGCCCCATCAACGCTTACGTCTCCGCAAAATCCAGGCTGGATTGAGAATTATTCTGCGAGCAAACCGTGATGTGAGAATCGTCCGGCCTGATCGAGGCTGCGACAAACCGGCCCGCGCGCACTTCCAATCGTTTGATCGCCCACGAACCCAGATGCCCCACGGCGCGCATCAATGAATTTTTCGTGCGGTCATAAAAAAGAATCGACAAATCATCGCCCGTCGAAGGATCGATCAGTTGTGCGTAAAGCCCGACCGCGCCCTGGTTGTCCACGATATTCGTCACCCATTTGCCATGGCGAATCGCGGCGAACTTCAGGTCGGCAGATAGCGCATTGTAGTAACTAATCTCGGGGCGATCGCTGGAATCGAGCTTCATCGAAATGAACGACACGCCTCGCGTGCGATCGACCATCGTGTACCGCCAGCCGCCGCCGGGTTTCATCGACGCAAATCGCAGCCGCCCTGTTGTGGTGTTCGCGTAGGCGATATTGATCGTGCCATCCGAGCCAATCGCCAGGCTCGCGCTTCGCCCGACATCGCCCGCGGTGTCGATATCATTGATTTTCCATTGAAAACCATCGAACTGGGCCAGCCGGAGATCGCCGCTGGTTTTTCGATAGTAAGCAACGACCGGCTGATTCAGCGCGTTGAACGCCAGCGACGGATATTGCCCCGTCGAGCGACGCGCATCGACCGTCTGCACCGACCAGGTGGAACCGGATTGCGTGGCATATCGCAGGTCGGCATCGGTGGTGTCAAAAAATGCGATCGCGGGTCTTCCGTCGCGATCCAAAGCCAGCGAGATGTATTGCCCGGAATTGTTGCTGCTGGGATCGACGATCTGAACCTGTGACCATTTCCCTTCGAGGTTGCGCGTCGCGTATTCCAGCTTGCTTGTTGCCGAATCGAACCACGCGAAGTGCAAAACGCCTTGCGCGTCATACGCAAGATT